>JAWVZW010000202.1:0-4703 GCA_033721975.1 Balneolaceae bacterium | reverse complement strand
TTAAACAGGTACCAGATGTTAATGCCCCCCTGCAGATCAAAGAAGGACAGCTTATACAGGACGCCGACAGGAACATTTTGAATGCCTATGACGCATCCGCTGTCGAAGAGGCCCTGGTTTTAACCGAAAAACATGGCGGTGAGGTTGAAGTTGTTTGTATTGGTCCCGAGAAAGCGAAAGAGACGCTTCGAAAAGCGTTGGCTATGGGCGCTCACAAAGGAACTCATATAGTATCATCAGGAGACGAAAGCTATGACTCCTCCAGTTATGCCGGAATTCTGGCTGATTTTTTCAAAGATAAAGAGTATGACTATATCTCCTGCGGCAAGCAGAGCCAGGATACGGATGCCGGATTAACCGGTTCAATGCTGGCTGAAATTCTGGAACTTCCCTATGCTACCAATGCGGTGGGTCTGGAAGTAGAAAACGGCTCCCTGATTGTGAAACGCCAGGGCGATACCGGTCAGGAAATCATCGAACTCCCGTCACCGGGCTTGGTGACCTGTTCCAACGACATGAATGAGCCACGGATACCCAGCCTCAAGGGAATCATGCAGTCGAAGCGCAAACCTGTAGATACTTTTTCTGTTTCTGATCTGGCAAACGATGCAAATGCTGTTGCAGCAAAAACCAGCATACTTGGATATGAAGAAAAACCGGAACGTGAGCCGGGTAAAAAATTTGAAGGTGAACCGGAAGAGATCGCACGTGAAGTTGCACAGCTTCTCGATACGGAAGCCAATGTACTTTAAGCATGATTTCACATCATTCTAACTAATTACTATTCTGAAAAAATTTTAGTCCATGAGCAAGACATTATTAACCTACATTTCGGAAAACGAAGGTAAAATCAAGCGTTCCTCACTCGAGGTATTATCGCGCTGCAACGAGATTGCTGAACAGCAAGGAGGTACATCGGCTGCTATCATAATCAGTAACTCGGCATCGGAAGTTGCAGAAGAGCTGAAAAAGTATGGTCCCTCCGCCATTTACACGATTGAGGATCCCGTATTTAAAAATCACCTGAATACTCCATTGCTCCGGGCATTGTCGAAGGCAGTGGACGAAATCCAGCCTGACGTCGTTGCTTTCGCATCCACAGAGGGCTCTAAAGATATTTTGGGAGCAATCGCAGCCAACAAAAAAGCAGGAGCGCTTCCGGATATGTCTGAGTTTGAGGTCACGTCAGACGGCGTAAAAGGTAAGCGCCCGGTCATGGCATCCAAAATTATTTCTGCCGTTGAAGCAAAGGGAAATCCGGTTTTTATATCCGTCAGATCCGGTTCTTACGATGTCGTTGAAAAAGATGGCAGTCCGGAAATCAAACCGATTTCATTTTCTTTTAATGACGATGATCTGAAAATCACCCTCAGGGAAATTATATCCGCTTCCTCCGACCGTATTGATCTGAATGAAGCTGAAGCTGTCGTTGCAGCCGGTCGCGGTGTAAAAGATGAGGAAGGCAAAAATCTGATCTCAGAACTTGCTTCCGTTCTGAATGCAGGTATCGGCGCATCCAGGGCATTGACCGAAGCAGGGATGTATGATCCCAGCCTTCAGATCGGTCAAACCGGAAAGGTTGTCTCCCCTCAGCTTTATATAGGCGTGGGAATCTCGGGAGCTATCCAGCATGTAGCCGGTATGGCCAACAGCAAGGTAATTGTAGCCGTCAACAAAGATCCTGATGCTCCAATCTTTGATATTGCCGATTATGGGATCGTAGGAGACCTTTATAAAGTATTACCGCCTTTTATTGAAGAGTTGAAGAAAGTGAAAAGTGAGAAGTGAAAAGTGAAAGTTTGGAGAAGCAAAGCTTCGCCTTTTGCTCCCGATAATTCGGGACCTTTTGCCTTTTGCCTTTTGCCTTTTGCCTTTTGCCTTTAAAAATTAACCGTTTATGGACGAAAAATTTGACTGTATCGTTGTAGGTGCCGGTGTAGCCGGTCTTGCTGCAGCTATGACCCTTGCACGCAACAACATGAAATTTCTGCTGATCGAACGGGGTGAGTTCGCGGGTGCAAAGAATGTATCCGGCGGTGTACTTTGGGGGCATGATCTGGCAAAACTTGTTCCGGAATACTGGGAAGAGAGTGACGGTGGATGGGAGCGATTTATCAATCATCGCAGACTCACGTTCATGGACGAACAGTCTGCTTTTTCCCTGGATTTTAAGTCCTCTCATTTTAATGAACCCCCTTATTCAGGTGTTGTTGTTCTCCGATCCAAGTTCGATCGGTGGCTTGCCGACAAGGTTCAGGATGCCATTGATGCAAGTGATTATGCCATGGACTCGTTCATTGCTACCAATATCAAGGTGGACGAAATTCTCATGGAGAACGACAAAGCCGTTGGCATAAAAACCGGCGAAGATGAATTTTTTGCCGATTCGGTCATTATTGCTGAGGGCGTCAATAACCTATTAACCCGACAGGTAGGACTTCAAACCAGCTATGTCCCGGCTGATCATATGCTTACCGGTATCAAGGAGATTATCCGTTTTGATCAAAAAGATCTGGAACACAAGTTCCAGCTGAATGGACTGAGCGGCATGAGCAACGAATTTGTCGGTTGGGCCACAGACGGCGTAGAGGGCGGCGGATTTTTATACACCAACCGGGATACAATATCACTTGGGTTGGTTTTGGGCATTAAAGATATGCGCGAAAAAGAGAAGAGCCCCCATGATGTTCTGAATCATTTTAAATCTCACCCGGTCATTGCAGATATTATCAGCGGTGGTGAAATCGTGGAATATTCTGCACACGTGGTATCATCGGGTGATAAGCGAGCCATGCCCAAAGAGCTCTATAAAGATGGTGTTCTGCTTGCAGGAGAATCAGCTAATTTGCTTATGAATGCCGGCAAAGCCATTCAGGGTATGGATTATGCCATGAGGTCCGGAATTCTGGCAGCTGAGACAATCGTTGAAGCCAAGGAGAAAAATGATTTTACCTCCGCAACGCTGAGCAGCTACCGAAAAGCACTCGACGACAGCTACGTTATGAAAGATATCAATGGCTTCCAGGATGCTGTACATCTGCTTCATACATCAACCATGCAGCATGATGTCCCAAACCTGATATGCGACTTCGGAAGGCAGTTTTTTACCATTAAAAACGAACCCACACCGAAATCAAAAGATATGCTCCGCAGTGCCATCAAGAGACATTCCTCCTACTGGGACCTGATCAAACTGGGAGCCAAGGGTGCAAAGGCGCTGTAGCAGAAGGCAGAAGGCAGAAGGCAGACGGCAGAAGGCAGAAGGCAGAAGGCAGAAGGCAGAAGGCAAGATTTTACGTATTTCGGTGTAAGGCAAGTTGGATTTTTGTCTCTTACTATAAATAAATGAGACTAAAATCAGAATTATGCTGAAACTGGGCCATAAGGATCTTATTGTTTACAAGAAAAGTTTAAAACTGGTATCACTCATATATACGTTGACTAACTCCTTCTCAAGTGATGAAAGATTTGGATTAATCAGCCAGCTTAGACGTTCTGCTATTTCAATTCCATCAAATATTGCTGAAGGAGCATCCAGAAAATCAATGAAGGAAAGAAAAAGGTTTTTTGAGGTTTCAAGATCTTCGCTCGTTGAAATGGACACTCAAGTAGAAATATCTGTTCTTCTTGGACAATTAAATAAGAATGATACAGTTAAATTGAACAAGCTGACTAATGAGGTATTTGCTTTACTTTCATCCATGATTTAATCTTTTGCCTTTTGCTTTCTGCCTTTTGCCATTTTGCGTATCATGAATAGAATTTTACTTCCAACCTATTGCATTAATTTTTAAATCTTAAACAGATATCAGATGAAGCTTTTATCCCTTTCTGAACGCCTTGGTCTTGTAAGCTATCGCAATCAGGCAAAGTCTGAAATCAAGCCACATATTACGGTTGAGACAGATATTTGTAATTCAACCTGTCCTCATAAATGTACGACCTATGTCTGCCCGGCAAACTGCTATACCATGGATGACCAGGGTAAAGTTCATTTCCAGGTTGAAGATTGTATTGAATGCGGTACATGCATGTATGCATGTGATCAGGGTGCGGTTAGCTGGGAATTCCCGGATCCCGAGATTGGCCGTGGCGTGACCTGGAATTATGGATGATAACGGATCATTTTTCCGTAATAGTCAACTCTTTACCCCTCATTCATCGACTCCAGGATTTTATAGCGGGTCACCTGATCATATCCCATCTCATCTTTTTCAACAACATAGGCATATCCGTCCTTTACGAGCAGTATTCTCCGGCCGGCAGGCCATTTGAATACTGAGTGAGTTCCATCCGGATGTATCACCCACCATTCAAGCTCATCCAGGTCTGGTGTGATGGCTGAAACCCAGATTCTGTTCTTGTCATCACTGATCATGGAATACAGAGCCGGCCATCGATCCGGATATTCTGCCGCCTGATGAACCATTAACAACTGTCTGTTGTGGCTAAACCGGTCTTCAACAATCTCGTTTTTATCGAGTGGCACTCTGTCAATTTCGGTATAAAATGTCTTTAAAAGATTGCCCTCTGCAGAGTACTCTTCGATCAGAAATTCGCTGGTGTGAGCACTGATCAATTTTTCATTGTGAGTGATCGCAAGCAAAGATCTTTCGGGACGCTCCAGTGTAAATGGAGCCGGTTTACCCGTATAGTCACCTATCAGGTACTCTATATCAGGCTGAATCAGCACAGAATCAGCT
>JAWVZW010000201.1:0-4756 GCA_033721975.1 Balneolaceae bacterium | reverse complement strand
TGCTGATTCATGATTGAGTTATTTGACACTCGGAACACGATGAATCGACAGTGCCAACCGGCAAGAAAATTTATCGTTTGGGCGAGGATTCTTCAAGAAACCCGAGGCTTGATACCGGAAATGGTTTTTGAGCAAAAAGAAAGCCCTCAGCATAGTCGAATCCACCCAGGTGACCAAAATGTTTGGCCCTGGCACGCAGTGCCTTGAAAAATTCAGGATCGGATATATATGTTTCGGGCTCATCTCCAGGGTCTTTCACGTCGAACTGGGTGGCAAACGCTCGAATTGCGGCCTCTTTCTTGTCAATGGTGGAAGAGATATCAAATACGAAATCAGGAGAAAAAGGCTGGTCCTGCATATAATGAAGTACGTGAGCCGGTCTGAATGGGTCCTGCGGTTTTCGTTCTGAATCCTTTGTCTCAATTTTCATCAAACCGCTGTAAAAAATGGCATCCCTGATTAGTGTGGCGGCATGGCCATGATCCGGGTGACGATCAGCGGGGGCAGGAATAAAACAGATATGTGGCCTGAATTTACGAACAGTCTGTATGATTGGCAGCTGCAACTCTCGGGTGTTTTGAAGCTGGGTATCGGGCAATCCCAGATTTACCCTCTCTGTGAGCCCCAATATGTTCCCTGCCGCTTCAGCTTCCTTTAGCCTGATTTCAGGTGTCCCCCTGGAACCCATTTCTCCGCGGGTCAAATCAGCTACTACAACCGATTTGCCCTGAGCAGCCAGTGCTGCAAGCGTACCGGAACAGCTGAGTTCTGTGTCATCGGGGTGGGCACCAAAAGCAAGAATATCTGTGGTCATCGGCTGTGAAACTTTTTAATTTAAGTGTGACAAGGTTAGTTTAGTACAATGTGTGGATCCGGAATCGTTGTATAGAAACCCGGACGTTTCCAAAATATAGTGAAACGAACGCACAGGATTTTCGTAAGGTTTCAATTGATCACCCGAAAAGCGGATTCTTTACTCATAAAAAAGCCGCTCATTTAATCACTGATAACAGCGCATGAACCGATTGTGGATAAGCTTTGTGGAAGGGTTCAGGATAGCCCTATCAGCTCTCTGGGCAAATAAGATACGAGCTATATTGACCACGACCTGTATCGTGATCGGTATTGTATCCGTCACGGCCATGAATACGATCACGGATGGCGTTGACCGCTCGTTCGAGGAGAGTATGGACATGCTGGGCCGCAATGTGGTTTTTGTGGAAAAATGGCCCTGGGGCTTTGGCGGTGAATACAGATGGTGGGAATACCGCAACCGCCGGGAAATGGAGCTCTCTTATGTTGAAAAATTGCGACAGCTGGTTCCCAATTCAACCTATGTATCTGCATCGGCTAGCAGAAATTCAACGGCTAGATATAAAGACCGATCGGTTGATTCAGCATCCTTGGTAGGAGGAACCTCGAGCTATTTTTTTACAGCCGGTCTTGATATCACTGAGGGCAGGGCATTCAACCAAACTGACGAACAGAGGGCTGCACGAGTGGTTGTTTTAGGAGGAAGCATCAGTGATGCACTCTTCCCAAACGAGGACCCGCTTGGAAAACAGATTCGTATTCAGGGTCAGCGCTTTACAGTAATTGGCGTTCTGGAAAAGAGAGGAAACTTTTTAGGTGTGGACGACAATGACAACCGGATGATTGTTCCGATTTCAGCTTATGGCACCATCTACGATTTGCGTTGGGGAATCCAGCTGGCCGTCCAGTTTGAAAGTGAAGAGATGCTTTCTGAAGGTGAGTACGAAGTGATTGGGGCCATGAGGCAGATCCGCGGACTGGATCCGCTGGAGGAGAATGATTTTGCCATCAATCAGTCTGCTTTGTTTGAACAGGAATTTCAATCCATGAAAATGGTAATTTACGGTATCGGTATTTTCCTTACCGGACTGGCACTGTTTGTAGGGGGAATCGGGGTGATGAATATCATGTTTGTCTCGGTGAAAGAGAGGACCAAGGAAATTGGTATTCGCAAGGCAGTGGGTGCGAAATCCTGGGAGATTCTTCTTCAGTTTCTGATGGAATCGATTGTGATGTGTATGATCGGCGGAGTTATCGGAGTGCTGCTGTCCATCGGGGTAACCCAGCTTTTAAATCAGATTTTCATTGCCTACATGGACTGGATGACCGTTATCAACGCAATCTTGATTTGTACGATTGTCGGAATTTTATTCGGATATCTTCCATCCAGTAAAGCTGCGAAATCCGACCCGATTGAATCGCTGAGGTACGAATAATATGAATATCACAGAAATTATCAGACAATCCATTGATTCGATCCGGTCGAATAAACTTCGCTCGTCCCTGACGCTGCTGGCGATCTCGGTGGGTGTATTTGCTATTATCAGCGCCAATACGGCTGTCCTGGTTCTGGACACTTATTTCAAGGATACGCTGAGTCTGATGGGAGGGGACGTGATCACGGTATCCAAATATCCCGCCATATCCATGGGGCCTATGGACTGGGACAGATACCGTAACCGACAGGATATTACCATCGAACAGATGGAGAGGCTGGATGAACTCACCCGGGAAGCTGAGGGGATTGGACCAAATCGTAATTACAGAACAACCAGGGTCACCTACAAAGAAAATGAAACCGAACCCAATATCGGCATCCGGGGCGGGAATGAACATTATCTGGAGAATAACGCCTATGAAATAGAAAGAGGGCGTAATTTTATGGCCGAAGATATTGATTATGCGCGCGCGGTTGCTGTAATCGGGGCTGATGTGGAGTCCGCTCTGTTCGAGATGGAGGATGCCCTCGGGAAAGTGATTCGCGTAGAGGGCAGACCGTATACCGTGATTGGTATTACGGAGGCCAAAGGGAATGTTTTCGGAAATACGCTGGACCGTTTTGTATTGATTCCGTATTCCAATCTGGCGGGTATATATGGCAGAAATGAAGGGATTGGGATCCAGCTTCGGGCCGGATCGGTCGAGAAAATTCAGGATGTCATCGATGAAGTGACCGGTGTTCTCAGAGCCATCAGAAAAGTGGACCCTGCTGCGGTTAATGACTTTGAGATTACTACCAATGAATCCCTGAGCAGTACTTTTGAGAGCTTTACCGGCATTCTCTATATGATCGGCTTTGTGGTGGGAGGCGTGGTATTACTGGGAGCCGGTATCGGTGTGATGAACATAATGCTTGTCTCAGTGAGTGAACGGACGAGAGAGATCGGGGTCAGAAAAGCAGTTGGAGCTACCAAGAAGGCTATCACCTCACAGTTTCTAATGGAATCCATTGCCATTTGCCAGATTGGGGGTGTCATAGGCATTCTGATGGGTGCAGGTCTGGGTAATGCTGCCGCAATCTGGCTGGAGTCGGGAGTGGTGATTCCCTGGGGATCTGCCATTGCGGGTGTACTTGGAATGATGCTGGTGGGTGTGGTCTTTGGAGTTTATCCGGCCTACAAAGCTGCTCAGCTCGATCCGATAGAGAGCCTCCGATACGAATAACAGGCTGGTTGCCGGATTACCCTTCAGTTCAGGCTCAATTTAGGATCATAAACTGGATTTCTCTCTGTTAAGCCGAATAGAATATTGTCTCTTCTGACTCTGAAAAGTCTCTGTGATTCCGTAATTTAGCTTTAGTATTAGCTTTGAGTGTACTATTTTGTTGTATGTAGAAGCTTAAAGCATCAACATCATTTGTATGTAAAAAAGAAAGGATATTATGGATGAGGATATTATCAACGATCTGAATGACGAACTGGAAGGAGTAATCGAAGAAGGGCAATCCATGCTTCGCAATGAAGAGCTCCAGGAGAGATTTGAAGAGCTTAAAACGGAAGCTGAATTGCTGATCCGAAAACACCCGATCAAAAGTGTTTTGGCAGGAGCAGTAACAGGATATATTCTGGCCCGCCTTTTTAAATAGAATCATAGCCAGGAATTGTCATGGAAAATGACACCCGCAAAGATAATGACGCACTCAACCTGACCTCAGAGGTAAGGCTCTACATAGAGAAGCGCATTGAATTGCTGACTCTTACTATCGCCGAACAGGTATCCCTGATAGCAGCGCAGACTATACAGCAAATTATCGGTCTGCTGCTTCTTGGCGGAGCTGCCTTTTTCTTCTGGTTTGCACTCAGTTTTCTTCTGGGGCAGTGGATCGGCAATATCGGGCTGGGTTTTCTGATTATGTCGGTTCCCCTGTTTATAGGTGCCTTTATCTTTTCCAGCCGAAAATCAAAGAAAGTAACGGACTCGATCCAGGCAGACATCCTGAAAAAAACCCTTCAGGGCGTTAATAAAGAGTTCAGGCGAGAGCTGACTGAAGGGAAAAAATCTGAGGAGAATTCTGAAGAATAAAAACAACATAACGATGGACCAGGTTCGCGACCGGAAAAAGAAACTTGAGCAGGAACTGCAAATCCTGGAGGGAGACTTTCAGCGCAGGATAACAAGCCTTAAAGGCGGAATGGATGAATTAAAAGAGCCTGTTGACTATATAAAGCGACATCCAATCAAAAGCGTTGCGGTTGCTGCAGGCCTTGGCTTTGTGACCGGGCTTCTGAAAAGAAAGAGAAGAGGACGCACTGCAGCATCGGACGGGGAAGAATCAGTCAGCACCCGTTCATCCTCCGGGCTTACATCCTATATCGTTGACGAACTGCAGCACCTGGCAGCCCAGAAGGCAATTACTTACCTCTCCGAAATCATTGACAGGCAATTATCTGGTATAAAGAAAGGCCCTGACACCGAGTAACGATTAAATTTTTTTTGAGCCGTT
>JAWVZW010000200.1:0-4766 GCA_033721975.1 Balneolaceae bacterium | reverse complement strand
TGTGCCGTTTCGCAACGTCCGGTACGGTCGCATAAGTCCTTTTTCAAAGATCTCGCGATTCAGGTACAATGCACTTAGTGAGACGGCTACATTGAGACCAATCAGTATCAGAGTTACTATCATTCTGCGAAGTTTAAATCCGTTAAAAACAGGGAAGATACAAATGCGAGCCCAGTAAGTGAACAGCCGTATTTGGAAATCAGGCACCCCATATTTCACTTAAACCACGGATGTTGTACATTTAAGCCATCATCTGCAAAAAACACAGTACCCCACTATCATGACCTCTGTATCCTCATCCGTTAGGATTGTAATCTTCCTGTTTTCAGCTTTTATGGTTACATCGTGCGGTGTAATCCGAACTTCTGCTCCCACAAATGTGCCGGATGTATCCCTTCTAAGTACCGGCGAACTTGAAGATATGAGAGAAATACAGTCGGGAACAGCAAGCTGGTACGGACCTAACTTTCATGGGAAACTGACAGCAAACGGAGAGACATTCAACATGAATGATCTGACAGCAGCCCATCGTACCCTGCCATTCAATACCATCGTACAGGTTGAGAACCTGACGAATGGCCGATCTGTCGTGGTCCGAATCAATGACCGCGGACCCTACGTAGGTGATCGCGTAATAGATCTCTCCCGCCGTGCCGCCCAGGAAATTGATATGGAAAACTCAGGTACGGCAAGCGTAAGGATTTATCTGCTTCAGGAAGGTGACAGACCCGTGACTGCACAAAATGCAAGCAGCCGGGAAACGTTCACGGTTCAGCTGGCATCATTCAGCAATGAAACGGAAGCACGTGCTTTTTCAGAGCGTGTGAATGGTGCAAGGGTGGAACGGGTCACAATCGCCGGCGAAACTGTTTACAGAGTCTATTACGGGCGCTTTGATCAGGCTGATGATGCAAGAGAGGCACAGGTCAGGCTTGAAGCCCAAGGATTTGAAGGTTTCGTGAAGCAGGCAGAGAACTGATCCGCATCTTGTTCTGAGCATTGCCTGGTTATTTGACGAAATTCAGAAAAATCGGTACCTGCCGGATTGATTCATCCGTAAATTCGGTTATCATGCCATCCACAATTTAAACCGGCATTCAGGCAATGAGCAAAAACATCATCGTAATCGGAAGCGGATTCGGAGGTCTCGCGACAGCTTCACGGTTACTCTCTAAAGGACATAAGGTTACCATTCTCGAAAAGAGGGATAAACCGGGCGGACGGGCATACGTTTACGAGATCAACGGGTTTAAATTTGATGGCGGTCCTACGGTGATCACGGCACCCTTTATGTTTGATGACATTTTTGAGGCAGCCGGTAAAAAGAGAAGTGATTATGTAGAATTTGTGCCCTGTGATCCCTTTTACAGGATTTTTGATCACCATGGAAATAAATTCGATTACAACAATGATCACGAATTTACGCTGAATGAGATCAGGCAGCGAAACCCACGTGATGTTGAGGGTTATGAGAAGTTTTTGGGCACAACCAAAGCTATTTTTGATAAGGGATTTGTTGATCTGGCGGATAAGCCTTTTCTGAAATTTACGGATATGCTGAAAGTGGCACCCGACCTGATCAAATTGCAGTCTTATAAAACCGTCTATAAGTACGTTTCTCAATACATAGAAGACGATTTCCTTCGCCGCTGTTTCTCCTTTCATCCCCTGCTGGTGGGAGGAAATCCGTTCGATACCACCTCGATCTATGCCATGATTCATTACCTGGAACGGGAGTGGGGTGTTCACTATGCAATGGGCGGAACCGGAGCCATTGTGAATGCCATGACTAAACTGATTGAGGAACAGGGCGGTGAGATCCGGCTCAGTTCTGAAGTAGATGAAATCCTGGTTGAAGGTGGAAAAGCTGCGGGAGTACGCCTTAAAAACGGTGAGACACTTAAGGCCGATGCCGTGGTTTCGAATGCGGATGTGGCATTTACCTACAAGAATATGATCGGAAAGGAACATCGCCGAAAATATACTGACCGAAAAATTGAGCGCACCAAATACAGCATGTCGCTTTTCGTGATCTATTTCGGAACCAAAAAACGGTATCTCGATTCAGGACTTGCACACCACAACATCATTCTGGGTGAACGCTACAAAGGCCTTTTGAGCGACATCTTCCATAAAAAGCATCTCGCTGATGATTTTTCACTCTATCTGCACATGCCAACCATCACAGATCCATCCATGGCTCCGGAAGGACATGAGGCCTTTTATGTACTCTCACCCGTTCCGCACCTCGACAGCGGCACCGACTGGAGTGTTGAGGCACCCAGATACCGGGATGCGATTATGAACTTCCTGGAAGAAAACTATCTGCCGGGGCTTCAGGATAATCTGGTTGCGGAGCATTACATCGATCCGCTTCATTTTCAGGATACACTGAACAGCTATAAAGGATCCGCATTTTCCGTTGAGCCGATCCTGACGCAGTCAGCTTGGTTCCGCCCGCACAATCGGAGTGAGGATGTGGAAAATCTCTATTTTGTAGGTGCAGGTACTCACCCCGGTGCCGGACTTCCGGGAGTGCTCTCATCCGCGAAAATTGCAGAGAATTTGATTGAAGAATAGCCGGCTCAACCGGCATTTGTGATTCCTCTTTTAGAACCGGTATACGGATACTATATTCTGTTTAAGAACTTACCTGCTTTCAACTAAACAGAATACCTATGTCTGCCATACAACGTTTTCTCGTCATTTCACTATTTCTGGTTTCCTGCCTCTTGTACTCCGCTTCATTTACCCATGCACAGGTGCATGAAGATTACTTTGATTACATGGATCTGTTCGAGCTTCAGATGCCTGCAAATCCGCAAATCTCACCGGATGGAAACACCATTATTTATGAAAGGCACCGCTTTGATGTGATGAGCGATCGCAGATTCACCAATTTATGGGTCATCTCCTTTTCGGGTGATGATCATGAACCGCTTACGTCCGGCAAGAGCTATTATGGTAATGTTACCTGGTCGCCGGATGGCAGCAGAATTGCCTATACATCAACGGAAGAAGGATCCAACCAGATCTTTGTAAGATGGATGGATTCGGGAGCCGTCACATCGATCACCAATCTGACTGAGGGACCCGGCAATCTGAGCTGGTCGCCCGATGGAAGTCTTCTTCTTTTTTCAAAATTTGTACCGGGTTCGCAAACCGAAAGAATTGCATCAATCCCCTCCCCTCCTGACGGGGCTGAATGGGAGCGGCCGGCAAGAGTCGTCGATAAAGTTACTTACCGGCGTGACGGAGGCAGTTATGTGGAAGACGGCTATCAACATCTTTTCCTGATACCGGCCGACGGCGGTGCCGTAAGGCAGCTCACTTCCGGGGATTTTGATCACTCTTCACCCTCATGGGCTCCCGATGGCCGCCATATCCTGTTTACATCCGACAGAACCGACGATGCCGATCTCGATCCCAATAACGAGCAAATTTATGAGATGGATATCGAAACCGGTGAGATGACACAAATTACGGATAAGCGGGGCCCGCACAGCTCACCGCAAATATCTCCGGATGGCAGACTGATTGCCTATACCGGTTATGAAGATCAATTTCTGGGCTATCAGGAAACAGACCTGTACGTCATGAATCGTGACGGATCAAACATCAGGGTGATTTCTGATAATCTTGATCTGGATGTTTCTTCTATCACATGGGCTTCCGACAGCCGTTCGGTTTTCTTCCGCTACGATGAAGAGGGCAACAGCAAGGTTGGAAATATTCGCCTGAATGGGGATTTCACCATGATTGCTGAAGATCTGAACAGCCCGTCATCCGGCAGACCTTATGGCGGTGGCAGTTACTCTGTTGCTGAAAATGGTCGCTTTGCATACACCGAAGGCACTCCCGAAAGACCCGCTGAACTTGCAGTTGGCCATTTTCCGACCCGCATGGCAAACCGGGTTCTCACAAACCTCAATGAAGAACTGTTCAAACAGAAAAAAACCGGAAGCGTTGAAGAGTTTTGGGTGGATTCATCCGTTGATGATTTCCGGGTACATGGCTGGATTTTAACTCCACCCGATTTTGACCCCGACAAAGAGTATCCAATGATCCTTGAGATCCATGGAGGGCCGCATACAAATTATGGTGACAGGTTCTCACCGGAGCTGCAGTTCATGGCCAGCCGTGGATATGTGGTTGTCTATACCAATCCAAGAGGCAGCACCAGCTACGGTCCGGATTTTGCAGCTTATATCAATCATAACTATCCCAGCGAGGATCATAATGACCTGATGGATGCGGTGGATTACGTTATCGACCAGGGGTATATCGATGAAGACAACCTATTTATTACCGGCGGCAGCGGCGGGGGTGTGCTTACAGCATGGGCTATCGGCATGACAGACCGATTTGCAGCTGCAGTGGTTGCCAAGCCGGTTATCAATTGGTACAGTTTTGTTTTAACGGCCGACGGAATACCCTTTTTCAGCAAGTACTGGTTTACCGAAATGCCTTGGGATGATCCTGAGCAGTATCTCGAACGCTCTCCAATTTCACTGGTTGGAAATGTGCAGACTCCTACCATGCTTCTGACCGGTGAAGTGGACTATCGAACACCAATGAGTGAAACAGAGCAGTACTATTCCGCACTCAAACTACAGGGTGTGGATGCCGTGATGGTCCGAATTACAGGGGCAAGCCACGGGATTGCTTCTAAACCAAGCAACCTTTTCCGCAAGGTAGCCTACATCACCGGCTGGTTCGATAAGTATAAAACAGCTGAGTAATTAAATATTGGATAGGGTACGCCA
>JAWVZW010000199.1:0-4775 GCA_033721975.1 Balneolaceae bacterium | reverse complement strand
GGTAAAACACTGGCCCGGAGGCGGAGCACAGGAGGGAGGCAGGGACGCTCATTATGCATACGGATCCTATGCTGTATTTCCGGGTGGCAATCTGGAAGATCATTTGATCCCTTTTGTTGAGGGTGCGTTTGACCTTGAAGGAGAGACCGGGTCAGCATCTGCGGTGATGCCCTACTATACCATCTCATTTAACCAGGATACATTTTACAATGAAAATGTTGGCAATGCGTACAGTAAGTACATAATAACCGATCTTCTGCGTGAGCGCTTTGGTTATAATGGTGTTGTTTGTACGGATTGGCTTATTACGGCTGATGTTGCCGGTATCGATCAATTCAGCGGAAAACCCTGGGGTGTTGAGGATCTTACCGTTGCAGAACGTCATTACCGGGCACTTAAGGCGGGTGTGGACCAATTTGGAGGCAACAATGAGATGGGGCCTGTACTGGAAGCCTATCAGATGGGAGTGGAAGAGTTTGGTGAGGAGGAGATGAGAGCCCGATTTGAACGATCGGCTGTCCGGTTGCTGCGAAACATCTTTAATACCGGTTTGTTTGAAAATCCGTACGTAGATGTTCAGCATACCATTGAAACCGTTGGTAACCCTGAGTTTATGCGGGAAGGGTTTGAAGCACAGCTGAAGTCGGTCGTTATGCTCAAAAACCGATATGACGTTCTGCCTGCTGATCAGGGTCTGAAAGTTTATCTGCCGCAGCGGTATATACCGGCGAGCCGCGATTGGTTTGGCAACGAAACACCTGAACGCTGGGAATATCTGCTGAGCCCGGAAGTTGCATCTGAATATTTTACGGTGGTGGATGATCCGGATGAAGCCGATATGGCGATCGTAAGTATCGAGAGCCCGAAGGGAGGTAACGGATTTTCAAGGTCTGATCTCGAAGCCGGAGGCAATGGGTATGTGCCGGTTAGTTTGCAATATGGTGAGTATAGGGCAGAAAATGCGAGGGAAGAGAGTATTGCCGGCGGGAGTCCGTTTGAGGATTTTACCAACAGAAGCTACCGCGGAAAGACCACAGCTGCCACAAACAGTTATGACTTGCAGATGGTAACGGAAACCCGCGAAAGAATGGGTAACAAACCGGTTATCGTGACAATTCGGGTATCGAATCCGATGGTTTTCAGTGAATTTGAAGAATCTGCTGATGCTATACTGATTCACAGCGGTGTACAGGATCAGGCTCTACTGGAGCTGATATCGGGAAATGAAGAACCCTATGGTCTGCTGCCATTTCAAATGCCTTCCGGAATGCAAACGGTGGAGGAGCAATTTGAAGATGTGCCTCGCGATATGAATGTTCACATGGATACAGAGGGCAACCTGTACAATTTTGCATTTGGTATGAACTGGAACGGCGTTATAGAGGATTCAAGGGTTGAGAAGTATTGGTAAAACAGTCTGGAAGCAGTGGTTTGATTGGATCGTTCGTAAAAAGTTGTGTATTCGTAAGGCTATAAGCCTGAACTTTTTATTTTAAATCATCCTGCAACACAAACCTCTGTTTACTCATGATAAAACGACTGCTTTCTACCAGGATTGATGAATTTGTAAAACCGGATGTCGCTATCCTGCTTCTGCGTATCGGAGCAGCGGCATTGATCATGACGCACGGTATACCGAAACTGATGCGTATCCTTGACGGCGATTTCGGCTTTGGAGATCCTCTTGGAATCGGTTCAACGGCCTCTATCTTTCTCGTCACATTTGCCGAGGCAATATGTGCGGCGCTCGTTCTGCTTGGAATGTTTACACGGGTAGCGCTGATTCCCCTGATTATTAATATGACGGTGGTCGTATTCGTGGCTCATGCCGACGATCCATTCGGGCGAAAAGAACTGGGGCTCTTTTTTCTGATCAATTTTATCGTGCTCTTTCTTACGGGACCGGGGAAATATTCCGTAGATAAGAAGCTGCTTGGACGGTAGAGTGCGTAAACATTTAATCATCTAGCAGCCGGAGGTACGGCAGGAAGGTTTCGGTCTGGTTGCCTGCAATCAGATGAATGGCTGCATCCGTCAGCGTACCGCTATTTCCGCTTTGCTTTTTTCCTGCAAAAAGATAACCGTCAGAAAAGGCCCCGATCGTACGGGCCAGTATCTCCGCTCCGGTATGAACCGGGAACCAATGTTTTTCTTCTGAGTCCATCAGTTCCGTATACAGGCGATCTGTGGCTTTGCGGTAGCCCTCGAACATGTTTTTCCAGATATCAAAAAAGAGTTCTTTTTGTTGAGGCAGAGCAACAACTTGGTGCATGATGCAGTGAGCACAGAAATGGGCTAAATCCTGCAGCGGCCGCCCATAATGAGCGAATTCCCAGTCGATTATTCTGATCTTATTATTTGTGCTCCAGAGTAGTGAAGGTGGCCAGAGATCTCCCATCAGCAGACATTTCCCCGGTTGAAGCAAAATCCGACCTAATTCTTTACAACGTTCAGCAGCCAGTCGGGAGATATCATCATTTCTCGCTGCAAGTTTTTCAGAAAGCAACTTGTATTGAACCCTGAATCGTGTTTCCTGCACCGGCTGATTATTAAACCGATCAGCGAAAAAGGTATTGGAATAGGTTTTACTGTGTAGTCTGCCGATAAATTGTCCCAAAGAAATTGCAGATTCCGGACCTGATTCTCCTGATTGTATTACCTCAAACCATTGTATGGCAGGTGAGACGTCTTCCATCAAAAGGAGGGAGTTTTCTTTATCATAGCCCAGAAAGTCCGGAGGCCGAACCTGTTCACTACAGATCTCTGAAAGGCGTCCTCCGGGCAGAAAAGCTTCCAGTGCCCCGGCTTCAAACATGAGACGATTACTGTTCATGGGGATTTGAGGGCTGGAGGCGATATAGGGCGGAGAATGTTTCAGTATGACGCTTCCGTTCTTTCCCCTGACCCGCAAAATCAGATTCAGATTGCCGCCACTGAGTTCCTCAAAGTCTGAATGCGCTTCAAAATCAGGCAGGTACCTGTTCACAAATTGAAGCATTTGGGTTTTATCCGGCACCATACCTGTCAATATCTATAAATCTGGTTTTTAAAGCTGACAGGTTCACCGTAACAAATAAAATCGATAAGGATTTTCTCAGTTGCGGCCCTGGCATGTTCAAGGGTTTGGGCAATGGCTTCGGTTTCAGGATTTATTTTATCCGGAACAGAATATTTGTGCCCGACAATAAGTGCAGATACCGGTATTTCCAGTTCGTTGGCAAGCACCACTTCCGGAGCCAGAGTCATGGAATTGACCTGTCCTCCCAGCCGTGCCCACATTCTGTTTTCAGCAAACGTTTTACTGCGGGGTCCGCCTGCATAGACAAATACCAATCCATCATCCGGATTATAGATCGATGCATTATGCCTTCCGGCGATTTGAAGGTTCAGGCTTTTCGAAAATAGACCTTCGCGAAGCAGCAAATGTCCCTGGTTTTCTGTCGGTTCGGGATACATCGTGCAGGTTGAACCGTCGGGCAGCCTGTTTTCAGGCATCAGAAGATCGGTAACCAGCATGGGTTTGTAGAGAGGTATTTCCGGGTCGAGAACCCCTACAGAGCTGTTAATGAGAAGCGCCCCGCAGCCTGCCATATGGAATGCAGCCGCCTGAGCCCTGTAATTGATTTGATTGGGCAGGAGGGAGTGGGGAAGGCCATGGCGAAAGTGAACATATACAGACCGGTCTTTTCGGAGTTCGCTTCTGTAGAGTGTAACAGTGCCCCACGATGTTTCGGACTGTACAGGCTGGAGCATCAGTTTGTCCACAGCTTCCTTTTCAAAAGCACTGCCTAAAATAACTCCCAGGCTTTGTTTGTCATTATTATCACTCATCAGTGATGATCCTTATTTTTTTGCTACTGAATATACTTTTTCCAGAACGTCAGTTCCTGCTTCACGCCTGTTTCCGCATCATCTATAAATGCTTGCTTGTCATTATAGATTCTAAGCCGACCATCTACGATCATACCAAAATGATCGCCGGTAACAAGGGCTTCCTTTAGATCGTGGGTAACAAAGAGAGTGGTGATTTTTTCTGTTTTTGAAATGTCTGTAAAAAGCTTCTGCATCTCACGTCTTGTTTCAGAATCCAGGCTTCCAAACGGTTCATCCAGCAGTAGAACCCTTGGGTGAATGATAAAAGCCCTGCCGAACGCCACCCGCTGTTTTTGCCCGCCGGATAACTGGCCGGGATATTTTGATTCGTGTCCTTCCAGGCCAAGCTGTTTTATCATTACGTTGGTTTTTTCCCGTATCACGGAGTCAATTTCCTTGCGAATCCTGAGACCGAAGCAAATATTTTCAAAAACCGACAGATGTGGAAATAGAAGCGGCTCCTGGTACAGATAAACAATTCCCCGTTCTTTCGGTTTCACGTCATCCACTGGTTTGCCATTTATCAAAGTGCTCCCGGTGTAATCGCCCGTAAGACCCGCTACAATTTTGAGCAATGTCGTTTTCCCGCTGCCCGATTTGCCAAGTATGGAGAGTGTAGAATTTGCCGGGAGGGTGAAGCTGATCTCTTTCAGAACCGGCTCATCACCGTATGACTTTGTAATACCCTTAAGTTCAATCATGCCCGAAACCTCCAAATATTTTGAAGAAGGTATTTCCGGTTAATGAGTAACAGGGTAATTGGCGGCAGTATAAGAAGTACACCGGCCAGTGCAGCAAGGTAGGGATTGGCTTCACTCACATACCTGTACACCATCACGGTTAGAGTCTGTACTTTGCCTACTCCTATGAATTGTGTAAGTCCATATTCAAACCATGAAATG
>JAWVZW010000198.1:0-4792 GCA_033721975.1 Balneolaceae bacterium | reverse complement strand
TTTGAGGCTCGTATCCGGATGCCGGAGGGCAAAGGATTCTGGCCTGCATTCTGGCTGATGCCCATGAGAAGTGACGGATGGCCCAGGGGCGGTGAAATTGATATCATGGAATACCGCGGGAACGAACCTTACACAACCAGTGCAGCAGTTCATTTCTGGACCGGAGGGTGCAACTCCACTCCCTGGGAGTGCCGGGAGTATGTGAGCGATACACATACAGTAGAAGATGAAAAGCTGAGCGAAACATTCAATATTTATGCCGTGGAATGGAATGAAACAGGTTTGCACTGGTTCCTGAACGACACAGAGTACCTGCATGTCCCCTTTGACGATATAGATGCAAAGTTTGACCCATTCTCAACCCCCTTCTATATCATTCTAAACCTTGCGGTGGGCGGAAATTTCTTGCCAAACCCGGATGAAACCACAGAATTCCCGCAGGCGCTGGAAGTTGATTATGTGAGGGTTTACAAAGCTGAATCTGATGCAGATTCCAGAATGTAAACCAAAAAAAATAGGACCGGCTAAACTAATAACCGGCCCCACTTTAAAAGATAAGAAATGCGATTTAATACGAGCTGAACAGTGTCAGGCCGGATAAATCATCTTCTCTAATTTTATTGCTTAGCAAATCTGAAGTACCAGGTTGCTTCGGGTACGTCTGCATTCCAACCACTGATAGTAATTTCCAGTGTAGAGTTGTTATTGGAAAATGCATATTCGTACTCGATAGTGTCATTGGCAGGATCACCATTCTCACCTGTGTTGTGTACTTTGGCAAGACCCAGATACAGTCCGTTTCCGGTGATAATTAGAGAACCGTTCTCATCTACCCATGTACCGGCATTTGTACCGTCATGAGGAGCTACAGGTGCACCACAGCCTTCAGCTTCAACGCCTTGCCAGGTTTCCAGCCAGGTTTGATTGCCCAGATTGTTCTCGAAAGAACCATCTTCGTTGAATACATAGGTGTCATCATACAGGCAGCTTCTTGTATTTACATCATCTGCGCTGATTTGCCACCATGAATAGTCTCCTGGTGCAGGACCAACTGCCAAAGAAGCAGCTGTTGGATCGAGTGTCCATGTACCTACAAATGGAGATACTTCTTCACCTGGTTCTTCTTCACCAGATACGCCGTTGTCGCTGCAGGCATAGAAAGACAATGCCATTGCAAGCAGACCGAATATGTATAATTTAGATTTCATAATATTGCTTACTTATTAGGATTATTGATTAGAATATCACATTCAATTAATAGATTAAATATTAACTGACTATGAAGGTTATATTTTTTGCTGATTATACCTGGTATAATACAGAAATCTGCAAAAAAATGTTTAATTATTAGATAATTATTATCTGTTTTTTTGGTTATTGTTTTAGTTCAAATCTTACTTAAAAAGGCTTCCAGATCCTGCTCAACATCCAGATTTAATTTCTTCCTCAATCTGGAGCGATTGATATAGACGCTCGACGGTTTGATATTCGAAAAATCAGCTATCTCTTTCGACGTAAAACCCAGCTTGAGGTATGCGCAAAGCCGTAATTCATTGCTGGAAAGTTCAGGATATTCCTTTTTCAGTTTTTGAAAGAATTCCTGATGAAGTTCGTCCATTTGAATTTCAAAGGTATTGTCTTCTTCATGTATATAAGAGTCCAGAAGTTTGTGAATCTCATTCCAGAATGACGCTGTGATTTCAGGTTTCTGCTGAGCCGATTCCAGTTTCTCTTTTACCTTTATCAAAATCCGGTTCGTATCCTGATTCTCTTTGGCTTTATTGGCAAGCTCAATAGTCTTATTCTTTAGCTGTTTTTCAAGTTCATCATTTTCAGATTTCAGGCGATCCTGTTCCAGCAGTAAGATTTCACGTTTGTGCTTTTCAGCCTGTTCCCTAAGCGACTGTCTTTGATCCTTTTTCAGAACTTCCTGCTGCTTTTTCAAAAATGAATATTGCAGGATGTACATAACATATAGACCACCGACAATCAGTAATGCATAGGCTGTAAAGGCATACCATGTCAGATACCAGGGCGGCTTGATTCTGAAAGAAATAATCGCTGCATCCGTCGTGTCGTTTCCGACAACCGCTCTCACCGCAAGACGGTGATCTCCATAACTCATATTCACAAGATCCATCTCAGTTTCAGATGACCAGGCACTCCAATCGCTGTCATCTCCCAGCCGATACTGATACATCGCACTTTCCTTGTTTGGAACAATATACTCAACATGAATATTATTAAATGCATAGGGTACTTCCTCTTCCCCCATAACGCGCATTCTGTCCCTATTGTTGTAGGCTTCCATGTATCTGTAGAGAACCTCATGGGGCTCCTCCCCGGAAGCAACTCCATTATCATCATTATGTCGTAATGCGAATCCGTTATAGACAGGTAAAAATTCAATTTCTGAATTCAGTTGATCGGCCTGAAAAGTGCCACTCAGCGATCCATCCGGCAGCCTTGATTGCCGCTGGATAGCCATTTCTGTGAAACTGCTGTCGGCTGACGAGTAGGAGTATTCAAAACTGTCTGTGTAAACCAGAATACGCTCGTCACTCTTTACCAGATAGGGATCCTCGCCTGAAAACGTTTCATCGAGAAAAATCTTCCTCTTCTCCGGAAAGAGATTCTCATCCAGCTCCATACGGATGATCCCGTAGTTGGGGATATTTACCCAAACAACATTGTCGTATTCAACAATCAACTGATTGACTGACCCGATGATTTGTTCAATTTTTTTCAGAAATGACCAGGAATTATTTTCCCTTTCAAAGACATTAATCCCATTGTAGGTGCCTCCAAGTAATACATTCTTATAAGGTACAAGCGTCCAGTAACCCGGCTCATTGCTTACTCTCTCCAAACTGTTTCCCCGGATTGTAAAGAGTCCGCGATCATGTCCCATCAGCAGGTCGCCATCAATATTATCCAGAGTCCAAACCTGACCTTCACTTCCGGGTACAAGTGTAAAACTATAGGAATCGGAATCATTATCTAGTGCATCCCACCTGGATCTGTACAGTCCTTTATTCGTTCCCAGATAAAACTGATCATCAAATAACAGGGCCGCATATCCCGTACCAAAGTCACCCCGGTAATCATAAACATATGTCAGATTATCATGCAGCTGAACAGACGAGATACCATAGTCCAATCCAAGCCAAAGCTCTCCGGCCCGGGTAAAATGGGTGCTTAAGATCGTGTTATTGATGAGTCCCTTATTCCGGTTGATATGGTGTATAACTCTTCCGTCCACATCTGTGATAAAAAGACCTCGCTGAACGGTACCGAATGCTAGATAATTTTCACCAACCGGTTCAAAACTGAACACCATTGAGTCTTCCAGTTCTCGCGAAAGTTCGTTTTCCAGAGGCACCAGTGTTCCGGAAGAGAGCAGGTACAGCCCGGAATTATATGTTACCACAACGGTACCCTCATCATGTGCGTACATTCCGGATATTTCAAATTCTGAATCACCCGGCAGATCGGCAATTTGATCCAATGACAAATCACTCAGCCTGAACAATCCATTTTCTGTATCCGCAAAGTATAGGGTACCATTCAGCTCGTAACTGCCTGAAAATTCTTCCGGAGCGGAGATTTTCGTCAGGTTACCGTCTCCATAAACGTAAATATTGTAATCAGACACGAAGAGCATGTTCTCTCCCACACGGTAGATTTCCCAGAACTCTTCACTGATATCTGTCAAATCTTCCCTGAATGGATATAAGGAAGTGTATTCAAAATCCAGATATTCATTTCTGTTCCAGACTCCAAAATCCAGATCGGACCCCGTATAAATCAGCGAGTCGTTCACGACATAAACGGAGCGCGTAAACCCATCACTTCCGGTGAAGTTTTTCCACCGTTTGCCATCGAATTCCATCAAACCCTTTTCAGATGCCATATAGACTATATGATTGGGGGCCGAGTCGATATCCCAGATTTTTCCGCTTTCACCATATTCTGACGGCATATAATTATGCAGTTCCGGAACACCTTTCTCCGGCAGCTGTTGGGCAGCAGCCGAAAGCGTTCCGAAAACAACCCATACCAGATATGTTGTGAATGCTTTCAACTATTATGATTTATTTTTCATCTGAATGATAAAGACTCAGTTTGTATGACAGTATTTCACCTGACATTATTCTGCCATTGATGGATCTCTGAGAGCTAGCTTTGGAGTCCGGTCCAGTTTGAATAGCCCCCAGTGTTTTTCAGGCTCAAGCGGTTCAGGCGATCCTTTCCACGGTTCATCAAATGCTTCAAAGAAAAAGGTGAGAATGCCTTCATCTTCGACCCAGTCCATTAGTTTTTCAAAATAGATTCTCTGAAATTCTTCATTCACGTTATCAGGTGGTATTCCTCTGCCATTTGAGTTGGTTGCCCAGCCTGCTTCGGTGATTACAACCGGTTTGTCAGGAAATGCCTCGGATACCGCATAGAAGTTCTCTTTTGAATAATCGAGGGCTTCATCAATATGCTTGTATTCCCATACCGGGTAGGTATGGATGGATATGAAATCAACTTCATTGCCCAGCTTTTCCAGCTTATAGAGCCATGGAGCATAGTTTTCACAAAAAGTGACGGGCTGTTCAGCTTGACGTTGTACAGTCGTTACAAATTCGCACACCCGGTCCTGATGTACGTAATGATCTGTCCAGTCTACGCAAGCTTCGTTCCCTACGGAAAGAGAAAAAACGATATCTGCATACCTGTTTGCAAACTGTGAAAGCTTTTCCATCTTAGCCTCATTCTTGCGCGCATTCTCTTTCAGCTGATGTTT
>JAWVZW010000197.1:0-4793 GCA_033721975.1 Balneolaceae bacterium | reverse complement strand
TCCGAAAGCCTGTCTGTTTCATACGACCAACGGAAGTGAAAGAGGGCATAGGGGTCGTTGCTTGCAGTATTTTCACTATTCACCGTATAACGACCTACCCATTCGTTATCCACGCTGAATGAATGCCTGCCCGGACTGAGGGTCAAGCCTGAACCAAATCGAAAATTGGCAACGCCGGGTACATCATTTCCGTCAAACTCACCTTCGTCAAACTGCGCATTTAAGAGAGTCAGCATGGCCCGGGCTGAAATCATGGCCGTTGGCTGGTAAAACAACCCCGTTTCGAGGCCATAATGAAGTGTTCGGCCTTCATTTCTGAAAAAAGTGGGTCCATCATCTGATAATTGAAATGGAACGATCAGATTGTTGACCCTCATTCCAAAAAGAGTGACATCATAGCTGAATGACTCAGACCGGCCGCGGACACCGCTTTCCAGGCTTACCGTTCTTTCAGGATCGAGGTTTTCATTAAATCCGCCTCCACCGTCGGGCCTGTTAACCAGCTCAACGGTTGTGGGAGATTCAAATGCAGTGCTGAAATTTGCAAATATCTGACCCTGACCGTAAAGATAGCTGAGTCCCACGCTGGGATTTAATGCTAAAAATGTTCGATCTCCTTCGAGATCGGGCAGAAGGGCTTGATCAGCCCTAAATTTGAGTCTGTCGAGACGCAAACCACCCGAAGCCTTCAGCCTGTCGGAAAGGGATACACCGGTTCGCAGAAACAGGGCCTGATTAACGACAACCTCGTTTTGATCGACAACAACAGTACCTGAAGGGCTCGTTTCAAGTCGGTCATCGTCCTGGATTTTGATTTCCGCACCGGTGTGCAGATCGAAGGAGAGATTATCAAATTCATACGTTGCCCTGGCTCCGCCGGCTCTTCGATCCAGGCCAATTTCACCAAAGGGGAGAGGATTGCTCAGATCCCTGTATGTACCATGAATTGCAATATTCAAAAGCCCGGAACTGTATTCCTTCAGCCAGCTGCCATAGGCCATGAGCTGATCAAACTGCTTGCCGGCCGAACTGTCTACAAAGTTTTGCCGTGCATTGGTTGGGGATTCTTCTGCATCTGCTTCAGTTAAAGAGCCGGGACTCTGTGCTTTTGGCATACCTGCATAGGCGACCCTGAAGCTCAGTGTGCTGCCGGGGGATAGATAATAGTCATTTCCAAGGCTGGCCCGGATCATACGCGCAGCGCTGTGCTCCCTGTAACCTTCGGTATCAAAATAGGTGGCGTACCCATAGAGACGCCCTGATTCTGTACGGGCATTCAGCTGAACTTCCTGTTTCAGAGTATTGTAGGATCCGGCATATCCCCTGTATTGAACAAGGGGTGCGCCGGTACGGGGTATGGTGGACATATAAAGGACCCCGCCGCTTGAATTACCCCAGAATGTGGAAGAGGGGCCCCGAAGCAGTTCAATTCGTTTTACCATGGCAGGATCTGCCATATTCATAATCGTTTGCCCATCGGCAACCGTAAGCGGCATATCATCCAGAAGTACTTGTACTCCCCGTACACCAAACTGAGATCGCCATCCAAGGCCGCGTATGGTCATTCGCTCACCCAGGGCATAATTCTGACGGTCGCTGATAAATACTCCCGGCAGCGTGTAGGCAAGTTCATCCAGTGTGGCGGCGGGTCTTGAAGTCATATCGTGGCTGCCCCGAATAAGGTAACTGAGCGAAAGAGGTGCTTCAGCAATATTGATAGAGGAATAGGCGGCCTCCACTTTAATCTCGTTCAATTGAACTTTAAGCGAATCTTCTGCCACCACCTGTCCGTATGATATCAAAGGCAGTGCAGTAAAGAGACAGAAGAATAGAACAGCTGATACGTGAAAAGCTGCAGACCGGAAAGCATTTTTCATAGTGTAATGGAATCTTTAAACTAATGGGGTATAACCTATTGCTATCTAATGCTGAAAAGTAAACAATCGTTTGCAAAAATTTTCTTTTTACATTTTGAGTGGCTGGCTCTGGCATTCATGCTCATAGCAGCAGCCACGATTGACCCCGCTTCACCGTCCCTGTTTTGTCCCGTTGAGTGGATGGGATTTGAGAATTGTCCGGGTAACGGGATCGGGAGATCAATATCCAGTGCCTTGAGGGGGGATTTTGTTAACTCTTACGAACTTCATCCGGCGGGAATTCCGTCCGTAGCAATTTTGTCTGCCCGCATAGGAAGCATTTTTCACAGGAATCGAAAGTTTAATAAAAAAAGTAACATAGAATAATTATGAAAGTATTTGAATATTTGCCCGAACTTGAAGGAGAAGAAGCTCATTTCATCAATGATCTGTTGAATAAAATGCCTGAGGAGGAACTGGATGTATTTACAAGAGTGTATCGGGCCCGGCGCAAAGACCCTATTCTGATGCTGGTACTGGCACTGCTTGGACTTTTCGGTGTGGCCGGTATTCATCGGTTTCTGGTTGGCCAGATAGGGATGGGCCTGCTCTACTTCTTCACGGTAGGTTTGTGTTTTGTAGGAACCATTGTAGATATGATCAACTACAAAAATTTTGCCTTCGAGTACAATCAGAATGTGGCCGTCGAAATCGTTAAAGAGATGAATCTCTAAGGAACAGATATGAATGACAGACAAGCATCTGAGGCTTTGCTGGAGCAATGGATTGATTCCGAAAATTTGCGCTATCACTGCCGGATGGTAGCAATGGCTATGGAAGCCTATGCAGAAGAATTGGGGAAAAGCCCGGAGGTAACAGATGAATGGTGGACGGCCGGGCTGCTTCATGATCTCGACTGGGAAAAATTTCCGGAGGAACATCCCAACAAAGCCACTGAGGAAATTTTGGCCCGGGAGGATTACCCTGAGTCCGTTCTGGATGCCATCAGGGCTCATGCACCGGAGAGAACAGGAAAATCACCGGAAACAGAAATAGAGCGATATCTGTTTGCCTGTGATGAACTTTCCGGTTTTATGAATGCCGTTTCCCTGATGCGCCCCAATGGATTTTCCGACATGAAAGTAAAATCAGTGAAGAAGAAACTGAAGGATAAGCGATTTGCTGAGAATGTGCCCCGTGAAGATATCCAAAAGGGTGCCGAACTCATTGGTGCAGATCTGAATGATCATATTCTTTTTCTGATTAATGTTTTCCGCTCTTTATAAGATGCAACCTTATCGTTGCATTGGCGTACAATTGATATGTCAGAAACATGGGCATTGAAATATTTATCAATTGACGATTCATGAAAAAGAGACATTCAGTGAACACCCTCAGACGGATACTACAGAGCCTTTCAGCCGCTCTTCTCATCACTATGGGTATCCTGATACCGGCCAACGTTGATGGCCAAACGGTTTCAGCAGCTGCTTTTTCAGGGCTGAATGTGCAGACCGAACAAACTCAGGATGATCCTTATATTTCAAAATTTTTCCGAACGGGAAACAACGTAAACCTGACCGTTTTTACACCGAATGGTTCTATTGAGGTGACAGAAAATGCAGCGTTGGGTGGCGTACAGGTAGATCTTTTTGTAAAGCGTGAATTTTCTTTCTGGAGAGGTGCCCAAAGCCTGGATAATTACAGAATCATTATTCAGCAAAAAGACAATGAAGTTATTGCAACTGTTGAAAATAAAAACACCGGATCCAGGGTGAGAACGGGGGACGAAAATCAATTTTCCTTCCAAATACAGGTCCCTGAGAGCGGTAAAATGAATCTGCGTACGCTGCACGGCCCGATTGAGGTACTCGGGGTCAATGGAAATCATTATCTGCAGAATCATGTCGGGAATATCACCGTTCAGGGCAGTGAGGGTGAACTGAAAGTAGCTTCCGCAACCGGAGATCTGCAGTTTGAACAGTGCAAGGGAAGCATATTTGCAAAAAGTGTTAGCGGAAATATTTCTGTAATCAACAGTGAGGGTGAGCTCAGGCTCAGATCTGAAACCGGTGATCTTATCGCTCGTGATATCAGGGGAACGCTGATTGCAGCAACCGTAGCCGGCGATATCGTTACTACACTTCACGAAGTGTCTCACGGTGTAAGTCTTGATACCGCAAACGGCGATATTGATCTGACTCTGCCATCAAATATCGGATATACAATTTCAGCAAGCGGCATGAATTTTGATTTTTCATCGATTCGTGAATTCGCTTCTCAGGACAAGTCGGAAATGATGTCAAGGTTCATGTTGGTTCGGGACGGGATGGTTCCTGTGAAGCTGACTTCTATATCTGGTAAAGTAAAAGTGACTGAATCAGAGTAAAAAAATTGATCTCAACTCTATTGATCATACTGCTGGCGATGGCAGTTCAGGCAGGGGCTGACCCCGGCAGTCTGGCTGTTCAGGACACGACTTTTTTGTCGGGTGAACAGGATTTCCCCGTAATTCTTGAACAGGATCTATCAGATTCCCTTTTTTTCTCATTTCAGGAACTGGAAACGGAGAGAGTTACAAATGAACAGCTCACTGATGAGGATCACATTGTCTATCTCCGCGACCAATGGAGATTTCAGCCGGGTGATAATACAGCATGGTCTGATATTGACTATGATGATTCAGGCTGGGAGATCATTTCTACAAATCTTACATCTGCTGATCTGTCATTTGTGGAGTGGAACGGGGTTGGGTGGTTCAGAAAAAAGGTGATTGTTGATCCTGAACTGGCGGGCAAGCCGATAGCACTTATTGTGGATCGGCACCTCGGGGCATCCGAAATCTATCTGAACGGGGAGAAAATACTGGAACTGGGTCGATTTTCAACGGATCCTGAACAGGTCGAAAACTACAGTTCGGGTCAGCCTCCGGTTATC
>JAWVZW010000196.1:0-4811 GCA_033721975.1 Balneolaceae bacterium | reverse complement strand
GGACACGGGCTGCCTCCTTCAGGATATCCATCACTTCCTGGGTTTCAGTGGCCAGCATGGTGGTTTGGTTGATTACGCCGAAATATTCAAGGTCTGTGAGGGGGTTGAAGCCTTCGGTGCTTTTATGGCCAAAATATTTTTCAAAATCATCCAGCGGGCGCTTTTCGGTCATAATTTCAGCTAAAATGTGCGCTTCCTCCGGGTTCAGAACCACCACCACTGCAGAGTGATCTGCACTGTGCGAAAAGGTGGCACGTGTCTCTTCATGCTGGTGCTTACCGTGTACCACAAGGCTGTATCCTTTTCTGCCGAGCTGATTGCCTCTTTTCCAGACCTTCTCTACAAATGGGCAGGTAGTATTATACTGATAGGGATCAATTCCCCTCGCCTGTAACTGCTTCTGAATTTCAAGCGTGGTTCCGAAAGCGGGCACAATCACAATATCATCCGGTTGAAGGTCATCAATCGGTATACGAGGCCTGCCGTCTGTCTCAAAGAGAAATTTGACTCCCCTTTCCTGAAGATCTTCATTTACGGTTGGGTTGTGGATCATCTCACTCAGCAGATAGATGTTTTGGTCCGGATGCTGTTCAACCGTTCGGTATGCAATATCAATGGCATTTTCCACCCCGTAGCAAAATCCAAAATGACGGGGAATCAGAAATGATAGAGGTCCAAAATCAAGCTCCGTCGGTTTCAGATCTTTCTTCCTGGGATCGGTAATCTGATTCGCCTCTTTTACTTTCCGGATAACCGGTGAACGATAAATGTCCGGGATATCAAACTCTTTGCGGGCCATGGATGGATTTGATGCTCAGTGATTTAGTGATTCAAAGATACAAAGTTAAGCAGATAAACACGGGATTCAGAGGAATGATTCATGGGTACCCATGTAACAAGTTTTAAAACATCCTTTCCCTCAATTGGCGTACCTTGAACAAAGGAAAATGGTTCAACCTTAATGATCGAATAATCTATCTATATGATGCTCAGACATCTACGCTTTCTTTTAATTATCATCGCAGCGATTTTGATACAATCGTCATGTACGTCATCATCGCAGACTGATTTTTCCGTTGACTACGAAAAGTTTACGCTGGATAACGGGCTGGAAATCATTTTTCACAAAGATGATTCGGATCCGGTAGCTTCGGTTGCCCTTACCTTTCACGTAGGGTCAGCCCGCGAATTGCCCGGGCGAACGGGTTTTGCCCACCTTTTTGAACACCTTCTGTTTTTGGAATCCGAAAATCTTGGAAGAGGCGGACTGGACAGAATGAGCAGCAGAATCGGTGGATCGGGTGCAAACGGTTCTACAAGCAGGGATCGCACCAACTATTTTCAAACAGTACCCAATGACGCCCTGGAAAAAATGATCTGGGCGGAGGCCGACAAGATGGGTTTCTTCATCAATACTGTAAATGAGATGGTGCTCGAAAAATAAAAGCAGGTCGTAAAGAATGAGAAGCGACAGGGTGTGGATAATGCTCCATATGGGCATACAAGCTATGTAATTGACAAAAACCTCTATCCTGAGAGTCATCCCTACAGCTGGCAGGTAATAGGTTCACTGGAGGACTTACAGGCAGCAACCCTGGATGACGTGAAAGAGTTTTATAATACCTGGTACGTACCGAATAATGCCACCCTCGTTATAGCCGGAAATTTTGATTCGGATCAGGCTCGTGAGTGGGTTCATAAATATTTTGATGAGATACCGGCCGGAGAAGAGGTTCAACCGCTCAGAACGCAACCATCCAATTTATCTGAAGTAAAGCGATTGTACTATGAAGACAATTATGCACGGCTGCCGGAACTGCGGCTTACATGGCCGGGCGTTGAGCTGTATCACAGGGATGCCTATGCACTCGAGATTTTGACGCAGCTTCTTGCCGATGGTAAAACCAGCCCGCTTTACGAAGTGCTGGTAGAGGAAAAAGAACTGACGTCAGGTCCCAGCATGTACAGCAGCAATTCAGAGCTGGCCGGGGAAATTACGATTCGGGTCAGAGCGTATGCAGGTGAAAACCTGAACGACGTCTATGAGGGAATTGAAGAAGCGTTTGAGCGGTATGAGAATGAAGGATTTACGGAAAGCGATCTGAAACGCGTGAAGGCCGGTATCGAAACCCGCTTTTACAATGGGCTCCAAAGCGTGCTTGGCAAAGCGTTTCAGCTGGCTCAATACAATATCTTTGCCGGGGACCCGGGTTATATCAATGAAGATATCCGAAAGACACTCGCCGTTACACTGAATGATGTAAACAGGGTATATGAGAGGTATATCAAGGACCAGCCCTATGTAGCGACCAGCTTTGTTCCCCGGGGTCAAACGGGACTGGTTCTGGTAGGCTCACAAAAGGCTGAAGTGGCCGTTGAGGAGTACGTTGCTCAGGGGGAGGGAGAGGACTTTGAATTGCCGGAAGATACCCCTTACGAGCCGACAGTATCAGCCTTTGACCGCAGTATTGAACCCCCGTATGGTCCGGAGCCTGAATTTCAGGTGCCGGATGTTTGGACATCCCAAATGGAGAACGGTGTTGAAGTGTATGGAATAAGAAATACAGAACTCCCGCTGGTTCAGTTTACCCTTCAGATAGATGGCGGCCTGATGATGGAAGATCATGAAAAAATAGGGGTCTCCAATCTTCTGACCGATGTAATGATGCGTGGCACAGCAAACCGGACACCTGCCGAGCTGGAAGAGGCGATTGCTCTTTTGGGTGCGAATATTAACATAAGTGCCGGACGTCAGACCATCACAGTTTCCGGAAATACTCTGGCCAGAAATTTTGCTGAAACTATCGCCTTGGTTGAAGAAATTCTGCTAGAGCCACGCTGGGATGAACGGGAGTTTGAGCTTGCCAAACAGAGCGTCCGGAGCCGTATCGCACAGCAGCAGTCCAATCCGAACAGCATAGCCACTAATGAGTTTAACAGCCTCATATATGGTGAAGGTCATATTTTCTCCTTCAGTCCGCTAGGCACTGCAGAAAGCGTTCGATCCATTACCCTGGAGGATTTAAAGGCTTATTATTCAAGAGTACTGACACCTGAAACAGCGCAGTTTCATGTAGCCGGTGCTATCACACAGCCCGAGGTTGAACTGGCCATGGGGTCTTTGAATACAAGATGGACTTCAGATGGGGCTGCCTTGCCAATATTGACTTTTCCGGATCGTCGTGACGAACCGGCTATATACTTCTACGATGTACCCAACGCTTCCCAATCGGTACTCAGGATAGGATATCTGGCCATGCCTGAAACCGATGAAGATTACTATCCTGCGGTAATGATGAACTACAAACTGGGCGGCGGAGGATTTGCATCCCGACTAACCCAGGAGCTGAGGGAAGGCAAGGGATACACTTATGGTATCGGTTCCGGTTTCCGGGGAACCGATCTGCCCGGACCGTTTGTGATCAGCAGCGGAGTAAGAACGAACATCACGCTGGAAGCCGTTCAGCTTATCAAAGAAATACTTGAGGACTACCCCGATACCTACACTTCTGAAGATCTGGAAAACACCAAGAGCTATCTGATTAAAAGCAATGCTCGAGCATTCGAAACACTGGGGGCAAAACTGAATATCCTTGAAACTATGAGCACCAATGGCTGGGAAGCGGATTACATCAGCCGAAGACAGCGCATAGTTCGTGAGATGACCCTGGATGAAATTGTTCGGCTGGCAGAAACCTACGCCAATCCGGAGCGGATGGTTTATGTCGTAGTGGGAGATGCACAAACACAGCTTCCCAGACTCAGAGAGCTGGGTTTCGGTGAACCGATCCTTCTGAATTGATATCTGAGGTATTTTAATTAATTCTGATTATGCTGCCGTTTGGGTCTGATCGTCCTGCCCGGTAAGCTCTTCTATTTAATTTTATCTCGAGAGATCAGTCCGGCGCTGTCTGAGTCTGTATGTTGCATGCACATTCAGAGCTGCACAAGCCTGACTGATTATTTGTAAGCATCTGTGTTGGCATGGTACAGATGTCATTACAGTTCCGTATATTTACGCCAATAAACTGACGTTCGACGTTGACCCATCTGTACAGTACACTATTGCCTCTCTTCAGTAAGAGCACTTCTGAAAGTTTGGATAAGCGCATTGGCAAGGTCAGAGAGTATCTCCGTTCAAAATATGATCATGGTGAATCGGAGCGATGCGCATAAGGAGCGACAGACAATCGCAATAAGCAAGAAATCAGATCAGCCGACATAACGGTATACCGGATTCAGAATCCGATGAATTCGTATCGGCATAACCATACTCAGGTGTATGAACTATGCGGAATGATCTGTGATGCATGTTCCAATTATTAAAACCAATTCAATTCAATACAATGAATCAAAGCAGCAGTACATTTAGCGGACTAGGTATCCGTCCGGAAATTTTAAAGGCCATAGACGAAATGGGGTTTGAAGCGCCAACACCCATTCAGGAAAGAACCATTCCGCTCATATTATCGGGTAAAGACATGGTTGGCCAGGCGCAAACAGGTACCGGGAAAACCGCAGCATTTGGAATTCCCGCCCTTCAAATGGCCAATACGGAATCCGGCCTTCCATCCATTCTGGTATTGTGTCCAACTCGTGAACTGGCGATTCAGGTGACCGGCGAGTTGATCAAGCTGGCCAAACATATGAATGGAGTCTATACCGTTCCGGTATATGGCGGGCAGCCGATTAGCCGACAGCTTAAGGCGCTTAAAAGAGGCGCCCAGATTGTTGTGGGTACACCCGGGCGGGTTATTGACCATCTTAAGAGAGGCACCCTTAAGCTGGATCAACTAAAAATGGTGATTCTG
>JAWVZW010000195.1:0-4828 GCA_033721975.1 Balneolaceae bacterium | reverse complement strand
GGTTAAAATCGATATTGTCTGATGCCTGCTGCTGTATCTCGTATATTTGCTGCGGCGACACACCATAGCGATCCAAAATGATATACAGGCTTTCATTTCTTCGAATTTGATCATCGATATAGTCGGATTGATCAATTACAAAGCCGAATAGGTCCACAGTCGGAGACGGTGGTATTTCAACCATTGACTCTGAATGTATCAGTTCAGTAGCCGGGTCAATGGAAAGCTGATCATCCGGAGAAAATCCAATCAGAGCAATGAGAATCAGAAGTAAACAGCCTGTTATGGCCGCAGGTACGAATTTGTGCACCTTACAGTAGTATTTAGTTAGTCTTATTCCTAAAGCAGAGACGATATTATGACTCTGTAAATTAACAGAATCCCTGCTCAGATCATAATTCCCTTTAGGTCAATATTTACGCGTCGATATTCGTTGGTAATTATTGTTATCTTTTCATCTCATCGACAGGTTCCCAGATATTGACCAGAAATAATGTTTAAGAGTTTTGATGCCCTCCTTCGGAGTGTTTTACTGATTCTCGCACTATCCTTCCTGAGCTGCAGCGGGGTTTTTGCACAGCAAATATTCACATTTTCGGACAAGGATTCGGTTACCGTTGGTGAAATCCTGGAAATTACATTTGTGATACAGGGTAACTATCTTGATGTAAACCATCCTGATGAATCGGTATTTCCCGATGAAGTTGAGCTGATTTCCAGACAGCGATTTCAGACGGCATCAAACCGGGACAGCCTTGTTTATCGTCTTCAATTCTTTGGAACGGAGGATTTAGTTCTGCCCTCCATTCCATTCGAGGTACAGCGTACTGAAAGCGATACTACCTTGAATTCAACCCGGATTCCCATCTATTTCAAAACCATGCTATCCGAAGAGGATGACAGCTTTCGGCCATTCAAGCCGGTTTTTGATTTTGCAAGATCCTGGTGGCCATTTCTGCTACTTGCGTTGATATTGATGGTTGCCGGATACTACCTGTACATCTGGTATCAGAATAGAGAAGCTGAACATGAGGAACCTGTTACGCTCGAACGCTCACCTTTTCAAAACCCGCTGGATCAGCTTAAAGAAACGATCGGGAACCTGAATCCACCTGAAGCTCTTTCTGAATATGAGGAATACGAGAAATACTACATAGAGCTGGGTGACGCAATCCGGAGATATATTAAGCGGGTATACGAATTCCCCGCTCTTGAGATGACCACCGGTGAAATCAGCCGTAAACTGCAAAGTGAGCATGCGGATTCCACCATGATCAGAATAACCCGCACGGTGCTGAATGAAGCGGACATCGTAAAATTTGCCAATTTCAAACCGGATACCGAGTCAGCTATAAGCGTATTGAACCGAGCCAAAGAATTTTATAAAAACGCTCGCTCCCATGACGTCGGCCGAATTGAAAGAATTCGCCGGGAATATGAAGAACAAACGAAAGATCAGCATCTTGAGAAGGCAACCAAAGCCGGTATTGAATCTGTCCCTGAATCAGATAATGAAAATATAAACGTATGACCTGGGCGAATCCTGAATATTTCTGGCTGTTGCTCATAATCCCGCTTTTTCTGGGATATCGGATTTGGAACTATTATTCAGCACGGTCTGCAAGACTTACCTTTTCATCCCTGGACAAACTGAGTGAGATAAAGGGTAATTATAGAACCTGGCTCACTTATCTTACACCGCTTCTTTATACTGCATCGTACACATTTATCATTCTATCTCTTGCGCGTCCTCAAATTCAGAATTCTACAGTTGAACGAAGTGCAGAGGGAATAGATATCGTAATCAGTATTGATATATCCTCTTCCATGCTGGCCGAGGACATCCAGCCAAACCGTCTTACAGCTGCAAAAGATGTAGCCATCGATTTTATCCAGAAAAGAATCTCGGACCGGATCGGTATCAATGTATTTGCACGGGAAAGTTTTACGGTAGTTCCTCCCACACTCGATTATGCCCTTGTTAACAGCCTTATTGAGACCATAGATATCGGCATGGTTCGTGACGGAACAGCAATCGGAATGGGGCTTGCAACCGCGATCAACCGTCTTCGGGATTCAGAAACCGAGAGCAAGGTTATCATTCTCTTAACCGACGGTATGAATAATTCAGGTGAAATTGATCCTGTAACAGCCGGAGAACTGGCTTCAACTTTTGACATTAAAGTGTATACCATAGGCATCGGAACCCGGGGAACCGCTCCCTACCCGATTGATGATCCTATCTTTGGCCGTAGATATCAGAATGTTCCGGTGGAAATTGATGAAGAGATGCTGCAACACATTGCCGGAATTACGGGGGGGCGTTATTGGCGCGCCACAGATCTTGAGGAGTTTATCGAGATTTATGACGAAATTGACCAGCTGGAACAGTCAGAAGTGGAAGAGATCATCTATATAGATTATCAGGAGCAGTATCCGATGTATCTGATGAGTGGAATTTTTTTGCTCTTGCTCGGCTTCCTGAATGAACGTTTTGTTACGCGCTCACCGTTGCTGCATCCCTGATTGGTTTTTTTGCACTGTTGCGAATCTGTTTACGATTCAACGAGTTTTTACTTTTTCAATTTATGTTTGATTCTTTAATAAAAACCCTCTATTCACAGCTGAATACCACTCCTGAAAATGTTCTTCAGGTTCTGGAAAAAGGTACTCCTATTCGGCTCAAAGGATTTTCAGGATCATCGGTACATCTCTTTTTGTCTGAGATAGCAGGACAAAATAATCCTGCTCTATACATTACTACCGATTTTGAAAAAGCTGCAGCTGCCGCATCTGATTTTGAACAGCTGGGTTTAGAAGGCGTTTCCCTGTTTCCGCCACTGCGCCGAAAACCCTATGACGATGAAAAGGTGCTGGATCTCTCCATTATGGTTCAGCGTTCAGAAGTTCTGGAAGAACTGGGCAAGAATAATTTACGCCTGATTGTGACTTCTGCTGAAGCGCTGACAGAAAAACTGGTTCCTGCCGACCGGTTTCATCAATCTTCAATCCACATAAAAAAGGGAGATGAACTTCCGATAGAAACCCTCTCTGAACAGCTTTCCGATCAGGGTTACCAAGCAGTTCGGTTTGTGGATACACCCGGCGAATATGCAATACGGGGTGGTATTTTTGATGTATTTCCCTTTTCCGGCGAATATCCTGTCCGTATTGAGTTTTTCGGTGATGAAGTTGATTCCATCCGGGAATTTGACCCTGATTCTCAGCGTTCGGTCGCATTCCTGGATGAAACCCGTCTGGTTCCCAATGCCGCCTCATCCGATTACGGGGATAAAGACAGTCTTCTTTCATATCTGCCGGACAACTCAATGCTGGTTGTGGATGAACCGGGTGTGATTCGGGCCGGGATAGAAGACAAATACAATGAGGCCCTCAAAGTTTATTCTGAACTTGAGAATAAAGAGCTTAAAGAACCTTCTCACGATTACATGACCCCTGCTGAGTGGGAGCAGTCTTTATCAGGAAAAAATATCATATATACGGGCTCCTTTTCTGAAGAAATTCCGGAATCGCATACTTTTACTCTGAATGCCGCTCCTCACCCTCCTTTTGGCGGGAGTTTTAAACTGCTTAGAAAATATATCGCTGAACAATCGGAATCAGGTTCATGTCTCATCCTGACTGATCATGAAAACCAGAAAGCACGCTTTGAAGAACTTCTGGGCGAACCCGACGAATCTTTTCAATACAGGGTATTTACACATACGCTTCACGAAGGATTTGTACTAAAGCAGGCCGGATTGTCGGTCCTGACTGACCACCAGATCTTCAATCGCTATCACCGGCCCAGAATCAAACGAAAAAGAGTCCGCGGCGGGATTTCGTTTAAAGAACTGAAGGATCTGAATATCGGCGATTATGTAGTGCACGTCGATTACGGTATTGCCAAATTTGCCGGATTCAAAAAAATTGAAGTTCGCAATACCACTCAGGAAGCAGCTGTACTGCGTTACAAAGAAGATTCCATTCTCTACGTGAATGTGTCGAGCCTTCACAAAATTCAGAAATACTCGGGTAAGGAGGGAAAGGAACCGCGCATATCCAAACTAGGATCAGGAGAATGGGCTAAAAAGAAAGCAACCACACGGAAAAAGGTAAAGGATATAGCCCGCGACCTGATCAAACTTTATGCAAAACGAAAAGCCCTTGACGCATTCAGTTTTGATCCTGACAATCCATGGCAGACTGAGATGGAGGCACGGTTCGAATACGAGGAGACGCCGGACCAAATGAGCGCTATTCAGGCTGTTAAAAATGACATGGAATCTCCTCATCCCATGGACCGCCTGATTTGCGGAGATGTGGGTTTTGGCAAGACCGAAGTAGCCGTTCGGGCTGCATTCAAGGCCGTTATGAATCAGAAACAGGTGGCTGTTCTGGTTCCTACGACTATTTTGGCGGACCAGCACTTCAAGACTTTTTCCAAACGCATGGAGGAGTTCCCTGTGGAAGTGGAAGCCATTTCAAGATTCAAAACAGCCTCTGAGCAGAAAAAAATTATTGAACGACTGGAAGCCGGTCAGATCGATATACTGATCGGAACGCACCGTATCGTCTCAAAAGATGTTAAATTCAAAGACCTCGGTCTTCTCGTCATCGATGAAGAACAACGTTTTGGAGTATCGGTTAAAGAAAAACTGAAAACCTTTCGGGCCACGGTGGATGTACTGACCTTAACGGCAACCCCAATACCCCGCACGCTTCAGTTTTCACTGATGGGTGCACGCGATCTCAGTATCATCAACACCCCTCCCCCCAACCGTCAGCCGGTCTACACCGAAATCCACAGCTTTGATGAATCATTGAT
>JAWVZW010000194.1:0-4840 GCA_033721975.1 Balneolaceae bacterium | reverse complement strand
CCATACAGGATCTGGATTTGCTGATTGCACGGCTATCCTCCGTCGACAGAAACCGTATGAAGCCGGATGAAGAAAAAGATGAAAAAGAGGCTGATCTAAGTGAATTGAGCAGTCAGGTAGACGATATTGTTACCGAAACCCTTGCTGCCATTCATGAAAAGCAGAATAATTATTCGGCTGCGATTGAGACCTACAAAAAACTGCGGTCATCCAATCCCTCCAAAAAAGAACACTACAGCGAAGAGATTTTCAGGCTAAAACAAAAGCTTGATGAGAGTAGTCGGTAGGTGGCAGTTGGCAGTTGGCAGTTGGCAGTTGGCAGTTGGCAGTTGGCAGTTACGGCAATCTAGCTACTACACCGCGAATCTTAAATCACTATTCACGTCTCACGTTTGACTTCTGACGTCTGACGTTTGCCTTCTGCAACTAACCCTTCACAAACGAATTATTCTCTTTCTCATGCCCTATCGTGGTTGAAGGGCCGTGGCCGGGGAGGACCCTGGTTGATTCAGGGAGTGTATACAGTTTATTCCGGATGGATTGTGACAAGAGGTCAAAATCACCTTTGTAGAGATCTGTTCTTCCGATGCTCTCCCGGAAAAGGGCGTCGCCTGCTATCAGAAGCTCATCGTCAGGAAAGTAGATGGAGACGTGATCGGGAGAGTGTCCGGGTGTGTGGAGAATGTCCATGGTAAAGGGACCGATTGACAAACTTTTCTGCTCATCCAGGGGTTTCGGGGTAAAATCAAAACCGGCTACAGAAAAGCCAAAACGACCGGCCTGATCTGCATAGTGCTCCCACAGATACAGATCGGAATGATTCAGATAGACCGGTAATTCATAATTTTTTAAAACCTTCTCAAGTCCCAGCACGTGATCAACGTGAGCATGCGTCAGCAGCACAGCAATCAGACTGTTTCCCGATTCACTAAGTTCGTCTTCGAAGATGCTGAACTCCCTGGGCTGATAAAATCCGGGATCTACGAGAACAGACGACCCTTCCTTTGATACCAGATAGGTATTCTCAGCAAAAGGTCCCACTGTAAAGAGTTCAACATTCACGATTTATTACCTCTATCAATAAAAAAAGGATGCAATGTCAGCCATTACATCCTTTTTCAAAATGTTCGAAATATAATTATTTCTTGCCGTATCGCTTGTTGAAACGGTCAATACGGTCAGCTTTTTTCTGCAGTTTCTGATCTTTGTTATAAAAAGGATGGTTCTTGGAATCTACCTCACTTTTGTAGATGCCATCCTTAACCTGCATGGTGCTTCTTGTTTTGATCTCTGAACCGTCACTCAATACAACGGTTATTTCATTATAATCTGGGTGAATACCTTTCTTCATTTTCCTGAATTTTTTGGAATCTTCAATAGAACATTAAAGATACGGGATCACTGATTGTTTTGCAATCCATAAAAAAACCTGCGATCCATTTCTGAACCGCAGGCTTGGATTGTTGGGATCAATCGAAAGACTCTTTTAATGAGCCAGAATGGACTTTTCGTCCGGCTTTTTTAATCCGGATGAAACCGGAGCCGACGCTCGTCCACTCATATATTCTTCCAACGTGAACTCATCAACCAATATTGCATCAAACCTGGCTTTCTCGGTTTTTCTAACCATTTCGGCTTCATCAGAAGTTATCACACCTTTTTCAAGAGCCGGATCCAGCTGATTGAGCACATGATCTTTTGGAATCTCTTTGGACTTGGTAGCCTTGTAGAGCTTCTTATAAATCGGGAAAGATTCCTCAACAAGCTTCATTGCATATTCATAACGACCAATGGCTTCCGTATTGCTTTCTGGTATATAAATGCCCTGGGTAATACGATCCCGGGTTTCGCCTCTCTCCTGCATGGCCTGTGCAACCTGATGACCAAGCTTATCGGATGGCTTACTGCCAAAGCGATTCATTCTTGACCATAGCCCAATGGGTCCCCGGAACAGCCAGCTGAGACCGGGAACTGAGATTTCGGAGTAAATCTCATCAAATGCATTCTGAATTCTGTAAAATGCATGCTGCATGGACCAGTTGAAGAAAGGCAGATCTTCCTTCCTTCGTCCTTCCGCTTCAAATCGTCTTAACGTGGCCGTGGCAAGCAACATCCAGCTTAGGATATCGGCATATCTGCCCGCCAGTTTCTCTTTCATTTTAAGCGCTCCTCCGTAAGAACCCAGGGCCATGTCGGCCATAAACGCAAAGGATGCTGATGCCCAGGCCAGCTTGCGATAGTATTTGGCGGCAGGTCCGCTAACCGGAGAGCTGGAAAGCCGACCCCGGGTAACGCTTAGAAGCAGCGCCCGAACACTGTTTTGTACCACGTGACCGATATGCTTCCAGAATGCATCATCAAACCCTTTCACATCCTTATTCATCAGGGCGTTGATCTCTTTCAAAGCATAAGGATGACTTCGGATGGCACCCTGACCAAAGATCATGAGTGTACGGGTAAGGATATTGGCTCCCTCCACCGTAATGGCTATCGGCATAGCGATATAAGAGTGTGCAAAGATATTCCTGGGTCCCCGGGAAATTCCGGCACCGCCTACAATATCCATGGCGTCGTTTATGATTTCGCGACCCAGCTCCGTAAAGTTATATTTGGCTATGGCTGTTACAACCGCCGGCTTGGCTCCCTCATCGAGGGCTCCGCAGATATATCCGCGGGCTGCGTCCATCAAATAGGTATAGCCGCCAATGCGAGCCATCGGTTCTTCGATTCCCTCGAAACGACCAATGTTGAGACCAAACTGCTTTCTGATCAGTGAATAGGCCCCTACAGCACGGGTAGCCGTTTTTGCACCACCGATCGCCTGTGCGGGCAAAGAAATACCACGGCCCACTGCCAGGGATTCCATGAGCATGCGCCAACCATTGCCGGCACCCTCTTTCCCACCGATGATTGCATCAATCGGGACAATGACATCCTCGCCACGGGTCGGGCAGTTGTAAAACGGTACGCCGAGCGGATCGTGACGCTTGCCGAGCTGCACGCCTTCCGTATCAGACGGAACCAGTGCACAGGTAATACCCAAATCGGTGCCTTCACCAAGAAGGTTGTCCGGATCGTACATCTTAAAGGCTAAACCGATTACCGTAGAAATGGCTGCGAGCGTAATGTAGCGTTTATCCCAGTTCAGTTTCAGATAGAGTTTTCCATCCTCGCCCTTGAAGACCTCGCCTGTTGACTGCATGGATCCTGCATCCGAACCTGCGTTAGGTTCAGTCAGGGCAAAGCAGGGAATCTCCTTGCCTTCGGCCAGCCGTGGCAGATAATGATTTTTTTGCTCCTCTGTACCGTAATGCATCAATAACTCAGCCGGACCCAGTGAATTGGGGACCATCACCGTTGTTGCCAATGGACCACATCTGGAAGCCAGTTTGGCAACAATGGCGCTGTGTGCATTCGCCGAGAATCCATATCCGCCATATTTTTCAGGGATTATCAAACCAAAAAACTTTTTATCCCGCATAAACTGCCAGGTCTTCTCATCAAAGTCCTTTTGCTGAAACACTTCCCAGTCGGACACCATCTCACAAAGTTCTTCTACCGGGCCATCCATGAACTCGCGTTCTTTGTCAGTCAGTTCAGGATATTTCTCCTCATTAAGCCGTTTCAGATTCGGTTTTCCCGAAAACAGTTCGCCTTCCACCCAAACCGTACCAGCATCTATAGCTGTCTGTTCCGTTTCCGAGATAGCGGGCAGTATCTTGAGAGCATCCAGCAGCTTCATCAGCGGACCCGACAGCAAAACCCTTCTGAGGGGCTTGATATTGAACAAAACCGCAAGTGCCAGAAACGTTACGACCAGCCAGGCCGGTGCTCCAAGACCCGCCATGGCAATCAGTCCCGCGGCGGCCCATAGCCAGAGCGGTGCGCCGGTGAATCCAAAAATCAAGAAAACGAGTGCGATGCCTGCCCATACGCCCCAGGCGTTCAAGTCATTGAAATATCCAAATTGCTCCAAAAATGCTTCCATAATCATTCCTCCTGTTATGCGGGTGTTCTCTGAATAATAAATCCGTGTATAATTTGATCGATCGCGTGTTTTAAAAACGGCTGTTTCGGGATTCTCGTGTCCAATCTCCTGCTCAGCACGACTGAAACCACGCCATGCAGCTGTGCCCATATGGTATAAGCGCTGATCATCGGGTCATCTACATCCAAAACATGCTGCTCATTTCCGGACTGAATAATCGAAGCAATCAGCTCATAAATTTCCCTTACGTGCTGGAATTTTTCTCGGGGGTATTTCGGCATCTCTTCAGGCCTTACCATATAGATGATTTCGTACTCCTGAGGATTATCGAGTGCATATTGCACATAGGCAGCCGCCAGCTTTTCAAGTTGTTCCACCGGTCCTGCAGAAGGATCCAGCGCATCTTTGAGGACAGCGGTCAGCTTTTCAATGCTCTCTTCCACAAGCGCCAGCAGCAGCTCATCCTTATTTTTGAAATAGAGATAGATACTGGTTGCAGTGACGCCCGCTTTCTTCGCGATCTTGCGCATAGACAATTGCGCGAAACCACCCTTTAAGAGAAGCTCCTTGCTCACAATAATAATTTCCTGCCTCAGCGACATACAGACATGGGTTAACAGTGTTAAGTAAACATCTCAATTTATCAAATTTGGACTGAATGTCAATAGGGCTTCAGGCTTCAGGCTTCAGGCTTCAGGCTTCAGGCTTCAGGCTTCAACGGGCAGGATGGTTAATTCTTCTGAGATTACCAATCACAAATCACTCATCGCAAATCGCCAGTCGCCAGTCGCCAGTCGCCAGTCCCCGTCTCCCGTCTCCCGTCTCCCGTCTCCCGTTTGACGTCTTACGTCT
>JAWVZW010000193.1:0-4868 GCA_033721975.1 Balneolaceae bacterium | reverse complement strand
CTCCCTTTTCCGGGCTTCGGCTTCATCCAGATTATAGGTAAACAGGCCGTTCCCAATGGCCCAATGAACGGTTCTTCCATCCCATGCCCATGCAGGAAACTGTCCCCCGATGTCGGTCACCTTCGATGCCGGAAAAGATGCGTTATCGGGATTGCTGACGCTGATCGTTTGTGCTTCTCCGGCCCTAGGAATGGTGACAGTATAAATATCGCTTCCTACCTGGGCCAGTGCCTGGTCTCCTTCGGGTGCTTTGTAAATTGCTGATGCACGCTGTGGGTTGCTGGAACCTGGCACCGTACTCCCGGTAACCCTCACATGTTCTCTTTCATCCGTGCCATCATATCGAATTGAGATCAGGCCGCGCTGCGAATGATTGAGATAGATGCGGTCATCATTTTTGATAAAATGCGGATTATCCCTGCCGTCAGTACTTGTAATGAACGTATAATCTCCGCCGTTTGACGGGATCCAAACCAGTTCATCCGTTGCAAACGGTACAAACGGACCGGGTGATTGATAATAGGTTCGCTTGTCTCCCCGGATGGCAACGATACGGTCCTGAGTCTTAGACCAGGCGATCTGCTGATAAATTCCCGGCATGTTTGTCAGGCGTTCGGCATCTCTTCTGCCATCCGATCTCATGCGATAAATATGCCCTCCTACTTCCGGATTCCAGGTTGCAAAGGCAATCCATCTTCCATCCGGCGACCAAGCGGGATACGCTTCAACCACATCCATATTGGTTAATTTTCTGGGTTCACCATCCGGCAGCTCCATCACATAAATTTCGTTGAGCACGGTAAATGCCACCCTGTTGCCATCCGGAGATGGAGCTACATCCCGTATTTGTCTGGCAATAAAGCCGGCATCGTCGGGTATGGGATATTTAAATTCGAGACGTGGCCCGAGTGCAATATCGGTATTGATGGTAAAAGGAATTTCTGTAGCCTCAGCTGCAGGATTGATGGGGATTCTCCAAATTTTTCCTCCATATGTGGTGATCACTGCCCGGCTGTCGGGGGTGAAACTCATGGAGGGTAAAACTCCGCGAGTAGCCCTCGACTCCTGGTCATCACGCTGAACCGGAAAGGCCAGCCAGCGTTCGTCCCCGTTTCTGAGATCCCGAATTCTTAAGCCTGTCTCCTGTTCATGCCGCGTTCCGTATACCAGCCAGCGTCCGTCGGGTGACAGCGTTGGACGAAATCCGGAACCAAGACGGGCGGTCTGTGTATGACGTTCACCAGTTTCCCGGTCAAATTTGGCGATCTGGTACTGAGGAAAAATCGCATTATAGTTCCAGTCGCTTGTTCTTTGTGAAAACCAGATATAGCGGTCATCCGCCCCAAAAGCCGGCTCAATCGTCTTCAAATTGTTGGGAGTATCCATGAACTCCGTTCCGCTGCCGCCGTCCACATGATACATTCTGAGCTTATGCACTCCACCCCGCAATCCTGTCCGGGCCGCAATAATGTACTTTCCGTCGGGTGTGAAAACAGGATCCTGCATCCTGTAATTATTTCCCCTCGTTCGCTGGGTTGTTTCCATTGTCTCGAGATCGAGTATCCAGAGATTATCTCCACCGCTTCTGTCGGATATGAATGCCACTTTGGTCCCATCAGGACTATACACCGGCTGAGTATCAAAACCCATTCCGTGAGTCAGCTGGGTAGCCTCTCCACCCGTTACGGGAAGCTCAAACAGGTTCCCCATCATTTCAAATATGATTTTTTCACCCGTTGGATGCAGGTCAAGTGAAATCCATGACGCTTCATCAATACTAAGTGAGACTGACCGGTCGGGCTCAAGGGGAAGATCTTTATGACTGGGTTCAGATTCGCCGGCATCCTGTCTAGCCATAGCGTCATTAAACATAATTAGGGAGAGTAAGACACTTAAGAACAGAGGAACAAATCGAGAAATGGAATTGTGCATGGTTTTCTAGCTATCGATTTAGAGTTGGAAACAACTTAATAAACGGAAGATCCATCAGTTGTAAAAACTGTGCAGCAACCGAATGGATTTGTTCCGATTTTCTAGGCTCAAAGTGATATCATTACAGAGAGGACGGAATCGATTCAAAATAAACTATTTACGGAGCTAAGAATGAGCGAGAATATTGGGCCAATGAAACACATGCGTCATTTCATGGGGCAGCTGAATCTTGAAGAGGAAGAGTTTGAATTTTACGGCAAGTATACCGGCAAGATCAGGCTGAACGCTCTTGCAAACAGGCAGGAAAAGCCGGATGGAAAACTGATTCTGGTTACGGCCATTACCCCAACCCGTGCAGGTGAGGGTAAAACACTGACCAGTATCGGACTGGGTCAGGGCCTGAAGAAAATTGGCAAGAACCCGATGATTACTCTCAGAGAGCCTTCACTGGGACCGGTTTTTGGAATCAAGGGCGGTGCGACCGGCGGCGGAAAAGCCGGCCTGTTGCCCATGGAACGAATCAACCTGCATTTTAACGGGGATCTTCATGCAATCACGACCGCACACAACCTGCTTGCAGCCCTGGTCGATAATCACCTGCATCACGGCAACGAACTGGGTATAGACCTGACCCGTCCGGTCTGGAACCGGGCCATGGATATGAATGAACGTGCGCTGCGAAATGTGGTAATCGGACTGGGCGGATATCCTAACGGTATTCCCAGAGAATCCAATTTTATCATTACTGCAGCCTCAGAAATCATGGCTATCCTGGCACTGGCTGAATCCAGACGGGATCTGAAGCGGCGTCTCGGTAATATCATTGTAGGCTTTACAAGAAATGATGAGCCGGTGAAGGCATCCGATTTGAATGCTGAAAAAGCACTGGCCGTAGTTCTTAATGAAGCCATCATGCCGAACCTGGTACAGACTACGGAACATGTACCTACCCTGGTTCATGCCGGCCCTTTTGCGAATATTGCGCACGGTACAAATAGCGTGATTGCGAACCGAATGGCGCTAAAATTTGCTGATTATGTGGTAACCGAAGCCGGCTTCGGTGCTGACCTTGGCGCTGAAAAATTCATTCATATTGTATCTCAACAGACAGCCATCAAGCCTGATGTTTTTGTGATTGTCGCCACACTGAAAGCTTTGAAGTGGCACGGCGGGTGCTCCATGGAGGAGTTTGAATTCAAAAATCTGCAAGCGCTGAAAGATGGAACTGAAAATCTTTCCAAACACATTGAAAACATCAAAAATTTTGGCGGTAACATAGTCGTAGCAATCAACCGTTTTGAGAATGACGATGATGATGAAATCGACTGGCTGATTCAATGGTGCCAGGAACGCGGCATCTCCTGTGAGGCGCACTCTTCTTTTAAAGACGGTGGAAAAGGGGCTGCTGATCTTGCTGAAGCCGTGGTTTATGCAGCTGAGAATCCTTCTGATATCAAACCACTCTACAGTAATGATGAGGAGCCGGAAATCAAGATTGGCAAAATCGCGCGTGAGATTTACGGTGCAAAGGATTTGTATTTTGAAACCAAGGCTGAAAAGGAACTGACCCGATTTAAGCGTATGGGATATGGGCATCTTCCCATATGTATTGCCAAAACCCAAAGCTCATTAAGCGATAAAAGAAATGTACTGGGAGCCCCCAAAGATTGGACACTGACCGTCACCGACATGAGACTTTCTGCCGGAGCCGGCTTTTTGATTCCCGTATGCGGCAATATGATGCTGATGCCGGGTTTGCCCAAAAAACCCTCCGCTATGGGTGTAGATGTAGATGAGAGCGGGATTATCAGCGGTCTTTTCTGAATATAAAAAAATAACCGGTGCATTTGATGCACCGGTTGAGTTCCTTCTGAATTACTAACCAATTAATCTTTGCTTCCCATCATACTGTCCAATGAATAACTGCCGGACCCCATTAAAGCAAGTGAACTGGTCATCATCAGCAGGAGAATATCCACCCGAGCTGCCTCAAATCCCTGACCCATTTTAACGGTCAGAATGGCAACAACCATAATGATTGCCAGTAAAATGCTTGGAATTTTGATCTTAAAACCCGTCAGAACCATAATTCCTCCGACAAACTCAGTTATTCCGACAACCCAGGCCATAATACCCGGAAGTGGAATTCCGACATTTCCGAAAAATTGCTGAACACCTTCAATACCGGTTATTTTTCCCCAGCCGTGATAAATAAATACAGCTGCTACTCCAAGCCTTAAGAGCAGCAGTGCGATATTGTAATTTTTACTCAGTTCATTCGCATTCATAGGTTTACCCTGTTTGATTTAGGTTTACATTCGAGTAACCAACAACACTTTGCTTAATTTAACGGCTGAATCGTAAATTGCAAAAAATCACAAAACTGTATCCATTCATAACATTTAGCTGACTCATGCCTGATACACTTAGAATCGGTTTTATCGGATCCGGATTCATAGCCAAATTTCTTGCCACAGCCATGATTCAGGTGAGGCATTGTGAACTTTCAGCCATTCTTAACCGAAGCGGATCCGGCGACCTGGCTGCCTATGCCCGATCAAATGGATTGGGTGAACCCAAAATATGCGATACCGTTGAGGATCTGTGTAAGCATTGTGATGCGGTAGCTCTCTTATCCCCTAATTATACCCGACTTGAACGGATGCAAGAGGTTGCCGATGCAGTCCGGAAAGGTGCCAGATTGAAAGGCGTTATCTGTGAAAAACCACTGGCAAGAACGGTCGCTGAATCTGCACAAATGGTAAAGCTGGCCAGGGATTCCGGCCTATTGACGGCTTATTTTGAAAATCAGCTTCACATGAACAGCATCAATCATGCGCTAGCCCAGCTGCGTCCGCAGCAGCATGAGATGGGTTCGTTCACGCTGGCTCGAAGTACAGAAGAACATGCCGGACCACATAACGCCTGGTTCTGGG
>JAWVZW010000192.1:0-4870 GCA_033721975.1 Balneolaceae bacterium | reverse complement strand
CCTTTTGAGAACAAGGAAAAATTTAAAGAGAACTTTCCGGCCGACTTTATAGCGGAAGGCGTTGACCAGACACGGGGCTGGTTCTATACGCTCCATGCGCTGGGAACGATGCTTTTCGACAAGCCCGCGTATAGAAATGTTGTATCCAACGGACTGGTACTGGATGCCAATGGCGAGAAGATGAGTAAGTCGAAGGGCAATTCCGTGGATCCGTTTGAAGTGATTCAGACATATGGAGCCGATACGGTGCGATGGTATATGATGAGCAACTCCTCACCCTGGGAGAATCTCAAATTCAGTGAAGAGGGACTGCAGGAAACGCAGCGGAAATTCTTCAATACCATCGTGAATACCTACTCTTTCTTTGCGATGTACGCCAATATTGATGGTTTTACCTATTCCGGATCACCGCTGCCTAAAACGGAGCGGACCGAAATGGACCGGTGGATCATCTCAAGGCTCAATACTACCGTGAAGCAGGTGGATGAGTATCTGGAAGATTACGAGCCAACGAAGGCGGCAAGGGAAGTGGAAATGTTTGTGGAAGAGCTGAGTAACTGGTACGTACGGCGGAACCGTCGGCGTTTCTGGAAAGAGGGCAAAAGCCTTGACAAAACAGCTGCCTATCAAACGTTATATGAGTGTCTGGTGGACTTGGCCAAACTTGTCAGCCCGATCGCTCCCTACCTGGGTGAGTGGCTCTACAAGAAGCTGAATGAGGTGACCGGACAGGATGAAGATTCCGTCCACCTTTCATTTTATCCAACCGTTGAAGAAACGGCTATAGACAGGCAGCTGGAACATAGAATGGAAGTGGCACGTACAGTAAGCTCACTTGTGTTGCGCGTTCGGAACCAGATTGAGGTAAATGTACGTCAGCCGCTTTCAAGAATTATTCTTCCGATGGACAAGGAAGAACGGTCGGTTGTTGAGGCGGTAAAAGACATTATTCTGGATGAAGTGAACGTCAAAAAAATCGAGTTTGTGGACGACGATTCCGGGATAGTGAGTAAAAAAGCCAAACCGAACTACCCTGTTTTAGGAAAACGTCTCGGAAAACGTATGAAAGCTGTATCTTCCAGTATAGCCCAGCTTACTACGGAGGAGATTACCCGTTTTGAGAATCAGGGATCGATTGAACTTTCCATCAATGATGGAGAGACCGTTCGGTTGTCATCCAAAGAGCTGGAAATTCAGCGAACTGGCCTCAAAGGCTGGTCTGTTGAAGCTATGGACGGAATTACGGTCGCTGTAGATACCGAATTGACGCCTGAATTGTTGAAGGAAGGCCTCTCGCGCGAATTCATTAACAGGGTACAAAATATGCGCAAAGAGGCAGATTTTGATGTTACAGACCGGATTGTCATCGGATTTGAAGGGTCCGATAAAATGTCCGAAGCTGTCCGTTTTACATTAGATACCATCAAATCGGAAACACTGGCTGAGGAGGTTAACTCTGTACTGCTTGAGGTATCCGATTTTGTGAAGACTTGGGATATTGAAGGGTCCAAGTGTGAAATATCAATACGAAGAACAACCAATAAATAATTACCACCATTATGGCATCTTCAAAAGATTCCAAAAATTCAGAAAGAGTATCCCCATATAGCGATGAAGAGCTGGAGTATTTCAGGCAAATCATTTTAAAAAAGAGAGATGAGGCTGAACAGGAGCTGAAAACTCTACAGAATCTGCTTAGGGAAAGTATGGAAAATGCGTCGGATGAATCGGCCTACTCTTTCCATATGGCAGATGCCGGAACCGATGCGCAGGAGCGCGAAAAGACCTATATGCTCTTCAATCGTACCAAGAAGTTCGTGCGATACCTGGATGATGCTATCAAGCGTATTGATAACAAAACCTATGGTGTTTGTAAGGTAACCGGCAAAAAAATTGCCAAGGGCAGACTTGAAGCTGTTCCGCACACGCAGCTGAGTATCGAAGCCAAGCTGAAACGCCGATAATTAACAGCCGGGCAAATCTCAAACCCAATGAGAATTCCGGATTAATTGGATTTACCATCACTATATCAAGCAAGTCAAGTCCTCCGTTTTGTCGCTCAGAGCTAAAAAATTAATCTATCTCTTCACGCCGGCTGTTCTGGTTTTAATTGCAGATCAGGTGACCAAAAGGATTATTCTGAATTCACCTGATCTTCAGGACAAGGAGATTATAGAAGGATGGCTTGAATTTAATTTTACCAAAAATCCCGGCATGGCCCTGGGTATGGACTGGTTGTCTACTCCGGTCATCAGTGTGGTAGCTATAACAGCGACTATTGGAATCGTCACCTATATTCTGTTTACCCTTAAAAAGGCAAACTTTGGATATCTGGTCTGCATGGGAATGATTATAGGCGGTGCACTGGGTAATATTACAGACCGCATTCTTATGGGGCTTCATTTTGGTTATGGAGGAGTCCTGGAGGGACATGTTGTGGACTTTATCCATTTCACCAAAACCATCGGCGATTGGGCCGTTTTCCCCTACATCTTCAATGTGGCCGACATCGCCATCAGCACATCCATTATTATTCTGCTCCTGTTTCATAAACAAATCATGCCCGAAGATGAAGTTAGCGAGCCTGAACCAACGGAAGATTCTACGGATACAGAGCCTGATATGGTAGACGAAGCGCTCGATCCAAATAGGGAAGAGTAAAAAGGCAAAGGTCAAAAGGCAGAAGTGAAACGTCAGACGTCAAACGTGAGAAGTCAAAGCTACAATGACTAAATCACAAATTCCAAACTCTTCCCATCTAAGCCTTTTGGCTAATTTAAAGTACGGATTTCTTGGAATTTGGTGCTTGTGATTTGGAATTTCCCCCTCATTAATAGCAAATCTTACCAATGTTAACTAATCAGAGATCGACAATCGAGTAATCTGAGATCAGAGATCCGCTTTCTTCACTCCAACATCAATCTCTTCAAAAAGCCCTCTTTCTTGACCGGCTTATCCAGTTTCTCATCCGGATGATCGGTGTCGATATGATCAATGGGGATAGGCACTTCTTCCACCATCTCCAGACCAAAACGGTTGAGGCCTACACGTTTGACAGGATTATTGGTGAGCAGTCTCAGTTTGCGGATGCCCAGTGAGTGAAGAATCTGGGCGCCTACACCGTAATCCCTGGAGTCCATTTTGGCTCCAAGCTTCTGACGGATTTCATCTTTGGAGTGTCCCTCTTCCTGAAGTTTCATTGCGCGGATCTGATCCACAACGTTACGCTCGTGGCTCATTTGATCCATATACAGAACCACGCCGCGGCCCTCTTTTTCAATCATGCGAAAACACTGATGCAGCAGACCGGTTTTGTTGCTTCTTTTGCTCCCAAAAATGTCGGCCAGCATGTTGGCAGCATGCACACGTGTTAGAACCGGTTCATTTTCAGTCCATTCGCCCTTTGTAAAGGCAAGATGATTTTCTCCGGTCAGTTTTTCCTCAAAAACATGAAGCCGGAAGTCTCCGTGAATGGTTGGCATGTCCACGCTCATCACATTCTTGACCAGCGATTCATGCTTCATCCGGTAGGCGATCAAATCCTTGATCGTGATCAGCTTCATATCGAACTTTTTGGAGAGCTCGATCAATTCGGGTAGCCGGGCCATATCGCCGTCATCATGCATGATTTCACAGATAATCCCGGCGGGAGCACACTCAGCAAGTCGGGCTAGGTCGATCGCTGCTTCGGTATGACCGGCACGTCGCAATACGCCTCCGTCCACACCGATCAGGGGGAAAACGTGTCCCGGCCGACGGAAATCGGAGGGACTGGATTTCGGGTTAATCAGTTCCCGGATGGTATGGGCACGGTCAGGAGCGGAGATACCGGTAGTGGTCAGTTTCTTATGATCCACAGATATGGTGAAAGCCGCTTCATCTGGGTCGGCTCCTTCCGTTACCATGTAATCCAGATTCAGTTCATGTGCACGGTGACGGGTTATCGGTACGCAAACCAGTCCGCGGCCATGCTTTACCATGATGTTGACAGCTTCGGGCGAAACCTTGTCGGCTGCCATCAGAAAATCGCCCTCATTTTCCCGATCCTCATCATCCACAACGATGATCATCTTCCCCGCACGGATATCCTCAATGGCTTCGGGAATAGTATGAAAAGGCGTTTCAGGCATGTATTTAGTGAAAAGGTAAAAGTGAAAAGTGAAAAATCAGTACAACTCTCATTAACAAATAATCAATAATCACTCATCAATTATTTGTTCTTACCCGGATTCACGTCTGTAATTGCTCCTTTCTGGAATCGGGCTTTAACACCGCTGTCAATTTCCAGAAGAACAGTCTCCTCTTCAATGGAGTTCACAATGCCGAACATGCCGCCCGAGGTGACTACTTTATCACCCTTTTTCATCTCACTTACTTTTTTCTGTACCTCTTTTTGACGCTTGCTTTGCGGTCGAATGATAAAGAAATAGAAAACAAAAAAGAGTGCTCCCAGAAAGAGAAGGTTGATGATTGCTCCGTCACCGCCGGCTTCGGGATTACCCATCAAAAAGTAAATTGTGGAAATAGTCATTGGTAGTATACGATTAGGATATAGTAAATCAGTTAGCCTCTAAAGATAGCGTATTCTCAATCCGGGAGCAATGCGGCCGGAATCTCCTCATGAGGGATAGAGATTTGAATGTTTGAAGACTGGTACTAAATGAACATACTATTCACGGATTCTGGTTGAATTGGATCTTCTAAATCCATCCATCATCAACCTAAACAGGGAGCGTCTGCTATCTGGCTTTTTGGTGTATTTTTCAAGCCATCTCATATCCAGCAGATACTTCAGGATCGCGGCCGAACGGCCGGTCAGGCAGAGATCAGCTGCAGTGAACAGCGCCCGGTCAGGCCCGTCTGAAATTAT
>JAWVZW010000191.1:0-4877 GCA_033721975.1 Balneolaceae bacterium | reverse complement strand
CTGACCTGTGACAAAGGATTCAAATTTTTCCAGTTGTGCATCATACTCTTCAGCCGGCATGGGAATGTAACCAACCGATGATGCAAGCTGCCCGGCATTGTTGAGATAAAATGTGACGAAATCACGCACATGTGGTTTCTCAGCGGCTGTTTCTGATACATAAATAAACAGTGGTCGAGAAAGGGGGGTGTAGCTTCCGTCTTTTACTGTTTCGAGGGATGGCTTCACAGGTTCGGAATCTCCGTCCTGAACGCCAATGAGTTTCAGTCGGTCTGCATTTTCCTCAAAATAGGCAAGTCCAAAAAAGCCAATTGCGTACGTATCGGTTGAAACGCCCTGCACCAATACGTTATCATCTTCACTGGCTGTAAAGTCGCCGCGACTGGCTCCGCTTTCACCGACAATTGCTTCCGTAAAATAATCGTAGGTGCCGGATGCAATTCCGGGGCCGAAAAGATGAATCTCTTCTTCCGGCCATTCCGGACGAATCTGATTCCATGTCATAATATTACCCTGAGCCTCGGGCTCCCACATCATCTTCAACTCTTCAACGGTGATATTTTCGACCCAGTCGTTCTCTGGATTCACAACTACTGCAATACCGTCAAAAGCCACTGAAAGCTCCAGATAATCGATGTTATTTTCCTGAGCAAGTTCCACTTCTGTGGGTCGTATGCTTCTTGATGCATTATTGATATCAATTTCTCTCCTCAGAAACTGTTTGAAACCGCCACCGGTACCTGATACTCCTACCGTTACCCTGGTATCAGGAGATTCGGTTCTGTACTCTTCAGCCACAGCTTCAGTAATTGGATATACGGTACTTGAACCGTCAATCTTGATATCATTTTGAGTACTTTGGCCGCAGGAAACTGCAAATGCAGCAAAAAGTAAGACGAGAAATATGTTTTTAGTCATGAGACATATAAAGGTTAGAGGATGATCAATTCAGTCTCTAATACTATGGCCTCATCTTTACCGCTATGTTATCTTAATGTTAAGATAATGTTAACAAGTGCTCCCGCGATAGTTACAGAAAGCTGAAACGGCCAATAAAAGGGGCGGCATAAATAGTGTTTCCAGATCTTTTAACGATAATTAAAGCCATGGTTTTTCTCAACCTTTTCAATTCCTATGGAACATCCAAATCGATGTTTCATCTCATTCGCCGATTCTGGTAACAGCACATAGAGGAATATAAAATTCACAGCTACACTTTTTATGGCGCGAGATTTTCCTTTGAATGGCAATAATAGAAACTGAAACATTAATCCGGACAACCTGCCGGATTATCGAGTGCACTAATCATCATAAGGAATTAGTTCATACAGCGATAGAAATACTTAAAATATGTGTACCTTGACAGAATGATCGTCATGCAATGGGTTTTAGAATAGACTTACCGATTGGATGCCAGTCGTTTAGAACCTGATTCTTCACACTCCGGGAAAAAACAAGACATGGATACCTTCGACATTGTAACGGTAATTGCCATTATCCTTTTTGCACGGCTCGGCATGAGACTGCTTTACAGGTACTACCAGGGCCGCAAAAAAGAAGAAGGTACCGAAGAGAAGTAAACCGGTAACTGACTTATCGGCAAATTTTATTTTGCAAGATAGATTTCCAGCTCCTCCAATGATTTCCCCTTCGTTTCCGGAACCACCCAGATGATAAACAATAGCCCCGCGGCGGCAAAAACACCATAAATCAAAAAGGTGATCGAACTGCCGAAATTGGCCAGCTCCCAGGGAAATACCAGCTGTACGCCAAAACTGATTGCTGAGTTGATAACCCCCACAAATGAAATGGCGAGTCCGCGGATATAGTTGGGGAATATTTCAGAGAAGAGCACCCACATGATGGGTCCCAGAGAGATGGCAAATGATGCCACGAATCCGAGGATGCAGATCAGAATTAAAGTAGCGTTGATATCAGCCGCTGTGGTGATCAGCTGTGATTCATACATCTGAGCCGTATCCTCACCGAGCGTTTCCGCAAGTGCACGCTTATAGTCCAGGTCGTTGTCGTAGACTGTTCCGACCATGGCACTCAGCTGCTGCTGATTGATCTCAGCCGGCAGCTCAGTCATCTTGTCCGGCTCCAGCGTGTAGGTGGCATTGCTGAAAGCAAAGGAGAGGAGGAACATGCAAAGCGCAATACCGGAGACACCAAAAACCAAAAGGGGTTTCCGTCCCATTCTGTCGATAAACAAAATAGCCAGCACAGTAAAAACCAGGTTCACTAATCCTACCAGTACAGCCTGAACAAAGGATGCATCCGTACCGATACCGGTTTGCTCAAATATCATGGGCGCATAAAAGAAGACTGCATTGATACCGGTAATTTGTTGAAGTATCCCGATCACCACACCTACCAAAAGGACCAGCTTCAGGGCAGGCTTGAACAGATCCTTGAGAGTTCTTTTTTTGAGGTCTTTTTCGGCCTCAAAGCTTTTCTGAACTGCCTGAAAGATCTCCTGTGCTTTCTCTTTCGGATTGATTTTGTTAAGGATGGAAAGGGCATAGTCGTACTCCCCCTTCATGATGAGCCAGCGCGGACTGTTGGGTACGAAGAAGAGACCGATAAAGTAGAGCACTGCCGGCAGTGTCTCCAGTCCCAGCATCCAGCGCCAGTTATAGGCATCAAACTGTAGTGCCTGTGCCCAGGCTGCATCCGACTGACCCAGCTGGAGGATCATATAATTCGTAAAAAAGGCCACCGAGATCCCCAAAACGATATTAAGCTGATTAATGGACACCAGGCTGCCACGTATTTTGGGCGGTGCCATTTCTGCAATGTACATCGGGGCAATAATCAGCGATGCCCCAACGCCCAGTCCGCCCAGCATGCGTGCAATCACCAGTACCACAAATGAAGGGGCCAGAGCTGACCCGATGGCTGATATCGTGTAGAGGATAGCTGCAATACTGAGAACACGTTTTCGTCCGATTCTGTCACTTAAGGGACCCGCAACCAGCATCGAGAGAGTGGCAGTAAGGGTCAGAGATGCCACAGCCCAACCCAGCTCTATTTTGGAGAGATCAAATTCAATTTCAATAAAACGATTCACCCCGGAAATGACGGATGCATCAAAGCCCATCAAAAATCCGCCAAGTGCCACCACCACCGATACCGCAAAGACATATTTGTTCTCACGCATGATCTGCGAAGTTTAGATAATTTGTGTTAGTCCCATCAGCCCGAAATGTATATGAAAAATCCGAGGGTCGTAAAGAAAATTTCCGGATTATCTCAGACCCGTTTAAAAATGACTAAAGGTGAGCTTTGAAAAAGTAAAGATTGTGTTTCTTATGAAAAAATATTGATGATGAATTGGTTGTTTACCAACCACCGGTTCCTGGCTCTCCTTTGAAAGGGCCCACAATTTCAGAAGTGACCCAACCGCCGTAAAATTGACCGGGCTGAGGTTTTACTTTTTCTCCGTTCACAAAGCAGGATACCTTACCCGGGTAGAAGGAGTAAAATCCATCAATGGATTCAAACCGGGGGCTTGGATTATGGTAGGACCAAGCTGCTTTCTTCAGTTTTTGTCCGTCCACCACAATATCCCAGTATGTTGCAGATCCTTTCCACTCGCAATAAGAACTGCCGGGTGCCTTGTTCAGTAACTTCTGGTCAACATCTTCTGGTGGAACATAAAAAGTGGGTGGGCTTGCGGTTTCCAGTACGCGGATCGCACGGTTGGTTTTCGCAATCACCCTGTTTCCCGATTTTACAACAACAAGGCGGCGGTCAGGATCGGTTATTGGTGGCCGGGGATAGTCCCAAACCGATTCCTCGTCCTCTTCGGGTTTAATTGCAAAGGATGGGCGTCTGCTTCCGGTATATTTCCACATAGAAATGGGTAAAAGCTTTTGATGGATAACATCTACGTTGTTCGTGAATCCATTGTTTAAACCTAACCGGGATGTGTTAAGTTCAGATGCGTTCAGTTTGTGAGTCATTAATTGGATATATTTCTAATTCTTTACGGTTTACACAATCCGTTCAACCTATTCCATTCCATAACTTTATGGCTTCTGAAAAAAGGGACATTGCGTTGCTTACAAGCAGTGCCTATAAAGTATCGCATGCTCCTGAGGGGGACTGGTACCTGTCAAACATTCTGAGAGAAGATCAGCTGCTGATGGAGGCTCTTGAGAAACAGGGCTTGACATCGGTCAGGGTAGACTGGGCGGATCCGGATGTGGACTGGGAGTTGTTCAGGTGTGCCGTGTTTCGAACTACCTGGGACTATTTCGAACGCTTCAAAGAGTTTACGGCCTGGCTGAACAGGGTAGAGGGACTCACCCGCCTCTGCAATGAGCTCTCCCTGATACGCTGGAACATGGATAAGCACTATCTGCTGGATTTGGACAGGAAAGGAATTCCGATAGTGGAATCACATATGATTGAACAGGGGGATAAGCTGATTCTGAAAGAGATGATGGAGCAATTGGGGTGGAGTGAGGGTGTGATCAAACCGTGTGTATCGGGCGCTGCGCGGCACACGTATCGGGTCAATGAAACGAATGCAGATTCTATAGAGGAGTTCATTCAGCCCTTGCTGAAAAAAGAATCATTTATGCTGCAGCCATTCTTGCCCGAGATCACAAAAACCGGTGAAGATACGGTGATGGTGATAGGGGGTGAGGTTACCCATGCGGTTAGAAAAGTAGCGAAAGAGGGTGATTTCCGGGTGCAGGATGATCACGGTGGTAAAGTATATGAATACACTCCACTGCCGGAACAGGAGGAGCTGGCGATACATGCAATGAAGGCGTGTGATCCGGTACCTGTTTACGGACGGGTGGATATGGTCCGGGATCTTGAGGGTCAGTGGGCGGTCATGGAGCTGGAACTCGTAGAGCCGG
>JAWVZW010000190.1:0-4878 GCA_033721975.1 Balneolaceae bacterium | reverse complement strand
GTCGGTGGTTTTTGATCCCAGGGATGCGGAAGGAGTCAGCAATTGGCACTATGTAAAGCCTGTCTTCAGAACCACGGAAAACAGATCGCTGCAAGTTACAGAGGGAGAACTTTATGAAAGTGTCCATCCCGAAGAAGTGATTACATCAGAAATGGGCCGACGGGAAAGAAGAAGATGGAGGAGGAACAATTAACTTCACGCACTCTGCAACCAGATGACTCCTATTATTCTTTCTTTTTACTTACGCAAGCCGCAGCACATTTTTCACCGTCCATAGCGGCTGAGATGATACCTCCTGCATAGCCTGCTCCCTCGCCGCAGGGAGAAAGTCCTTTAATCCGGACATGCTGAAAGGTTTCACGATCTCTCGGAATGCGTACGGGTGAGGATGTGCGTGTTTCGGGTGCGTGAACGATCGCCTCCTCTGTTATATATCCTTTCATTGACTGTTCGAACCTGGCGAACCCTGCTTTCAAACAGTCATAAATAAAATCGGGCAGAACACTTCTCAGATCAACCGAACGAATTCCCGGCGCATAGGATGTATTTGGCAGGGATTGTGAAATGTTTCCATCCATGAAATCCGTGATTCTCTGTGCGGGAGCAGTCTGAGTACGCCCACCCTGTATCCAGGCTCTTTGTTCGATTTGCTTTTGAAACTCTACTGCAGCCAGCGGACCATGATCTGAAAAGGGTTTAAAATCCTCTTCACTCAGCTCCACAACGATTCCGGAATTTGCCGTTGCCCTCGCCCTTCTGGACGACGACCAGCCGTTTGTAACAATTTCACCGGGCCGGGTGGCACATGGTGCTATGACCCCTCCCGGACACATACAGAAGCTGTATACACCGCGTCCGTTTACCTGTTTGGAGATACTGTAGGGGGATGGAGGCAAGTATTCACTGCGTACATCACAGCTGTACTGTATGGAATCAATCAGCTTTTGAGGATGCTCCACCCTTACCCCAACGGCCAGAGGCTTCAGCATGATTTCAATGCCCTTATCGTTGAGGAGGCTGAATATATCGCGAGCGGAATGCCCGGTTGCCAGAATTACATTATCAGATTTAAATGTGCTGCCGTCCAGGGTTTTTACCCCCCGAATGGAATCACCCTCAATCATGAAATCGGTCACGCGGGTATTAAAGTGTATTTCCCCCCCGCATTGCAATATACATTCCCGCATGGAAGCGATAATGGGTGGCAATTTATTGGTGCCGATATGAGGATGGGCGTCCACCAGGATATCCTCTACTGCCCCGAAACCGACAAGCAGTTTCAGAATGCGCTCGACATTTCCTCTCTTATGGGATCGCGTATAGAGCTTACCATCCGAATAGGTTCCGGCTCCGCCTTCCCCAAAACAGTAGTTGGAATCTTCATTCACTATATGATCCACATTGATCGCTTTTAGGTCGCGGATTCGCGCCTTTACATCCTTGCCGCGTTCCAGGATCACCGGTTTCTTACCCAGTTCAATCAGCTTAAGGGCAGCAAAAAGTCCGGCGGGCCCCATGCCTACAATAAGCACTTCCTCGCGGTTACTGACATTCGGATAATCGGGAAGTGTAATGGGTTCTTTCTGATACGGTTCGTTTACAAACAGGTTCACTCTAAGGTTGATCTTGACGTCTCTCTGCCGGGCATCAATGGATCGTCTGAGATGCTCAATGTGCGTAATCTCATTCGCCGGAATGTTCTCCTTTCCGGAAATAAACTCTTTTAACAGTTCAGACTCGGCTGCTGTCTTAGGGTCCAGCCGGAGATTTAACTCTTTTTTCATGATAATCGGTGATGGGTATAGTCAAAAATCCTGGTATGAAAACGGATCAATGTATGCAGATATATTCAAAGAGACTTGTAAATCACTGATCCTCACTGGTCGGTTTCAAACAAAGTTTATCCATACAGTTCTTTTACGTTTTTTAAAGACTTATTAACGGTACATTCAGCTTCAGTAATCCATAATCTCTCAAGAAAATAATCCAATGATAAGACCTTTCGTAATCAGAAAAACAGTGATGGTATTAGTCCTGCTGCTGGGCTCTTCCGCGGTAGTGACAGCTCAAACCCAGGAAGAAATTGTTGAACAAATAGTCATCGAGGCCACTGAAAATTCACAGCTGGAAAATCTCGCGCATCACCTATTGGATGTGATTGGTCCGAGGCTGGTGGGTACACCGCAGATGCAGCATGCACACGACTGGGCTGTTGAAACATTTGAGGGGTGGGATATTCCTGCAAGGAATGAACAGTTTGGAGAATGGAGAGGATGGGAACGCGGCATCACTCACGTGGATATGATCTCGCCGCGCGTTGTCACACTCGAAGCCATGCAGCTGGCATGGAGTCCGTCAACACCTGAAGGCGGCGTAGAAGCCGGTCTGGTTATCATTCCGGATGTGGCGAATGAAGCCGAGTTTAACGCCTGGCTGCCCAATGCTGAAGGCAAATTTGTAATGATCTCCATGCATCAGCCTACCGGACGACCCGACTATAACTGGGAGGAATTCGCTACGGAGGAATCTTTCGCAAAAATGCGTGAAGAGCGCGGAGAAGCAACTCGTGCGTGGAGGGAGAGAATTTCAAACGCGGGTCACAACAACCGAACACTGGTACAGGCCCTTGAAGAGGCAGGTGCTGCCGGTATAATCATGTCGAACTGGAGCCAGGGTTTTGGTACCAACAAGATATTTGGAGCCAGTACCACTACGATTCCAACCATTGATGTTCTCCTGGAGGATTATGGAATGTTGTACCGGCTGGTAGAGAGCGGTCATGATCCGATTATTCGGGTTCGTGCAGAATCCATTGACCACGGTGTTGTTCCAACGTTCAACACGATTGCTGAAATTCGCGGCACTGAAAAGCCGGATGAGTATATCATTCTTTCAGCCCACTACGACTCATGGGAAGCCGGAACGGGCGCAACCGATAATGGAACAGGATCGATCACCATGATGGAAGTAGCCCGAATTCTGAAGAAAATCTATCCCAATCCAAAAAGAACGATTCTGGTTGGCCTCTGGGGTGCTGAAGAACAGGGCTTGAACGGGTCTGCCGCTTTTGTGGAAGATAACCCTGAAATTGTTGAGGGTCTTCAGGTACTCTTCAACCAGGATAACGGAACCGGACGGGTGGTCAACATCAGCGGACAGGGTTTTGTGGACTCATACGATTACATCGGGCGATGGCTTTCGGCTGTGCCCAGAGATGTATCACGCCATATTGAAACGAATTTCCCGGGAATGCCAAGCGGCGGCGGGTCCGACCATGCTTCGTTTGTAAGTGAAGGAGCACCCGGATTTTTTCTAAGTGCCTTAAACTGGTCCTATTACAACTATACCTGGCATACCAATCGGGACACTTATGACAAGCTGGTGTTTGATGATGTCCGAAACAATGTAATTCTGATAGCCACGATGGCCTATATGGCCAGCGAAGATCCTGAAAAAACTTCCAGGGAGCGCCGGGTATTGCCTGTCAACCCCAGAACGGGAGAGCAGATGACCTGGCCGGAACGACGAACTCCGAATCGCCGGGGCGGTTTGAACTGAACTGAGAGACGAAGCAGAACTCCGTTCTGAATATGGGATGGCAGAGCAGAGCTCTGCCTGAGGTGAGGGAAGCGACTCAGCGTTTCCATCCTACGGAGGAGATCTTCTCCCCCGTACAATACTGTCAGCTCTGCTGACTAATGAATTCTTCAATATTCACCCGAATCCCCTTCACAAGCTCTGTCCGCGCTTCCACACTTGACCAGGTCATATGAGGAGTCATGAGCAGCCTTTCCGGATGTTGTACATCCAGGAGTGGATTATTGGCAGGTATGGGCTCTTTTTCAAATACATCCAGGGCGGCTCCTACAATCAGTTTCTCGTCGAGTGCACGCGCCAGGTCTTTTTCATCTACAATTCCGCCGCGTCCTGTATTGATCAGATAAGCGCTTGATTTCATCTCTGAGATCTCGTCATATCCGATCAGGTTTTCCGTATTCTCATTCAAAGGTGCATGGATTGACACAAAGTCTGATGATAGCAGCAGCTCTTTCAGTTGAAGTCTCTGATAGGGCTGATCCGTATTCTTTCCCGATGTAGAGTAATAAACTACTTCGGCACCGAATGCCTCCGCGATCACTGCTACCTTTTGGCCGATGCTTCCGAGCCCGATGATTCCGAATCGTTTTCCGGATATTTCATGGAATGCATCACCCAGATGGGTAAAAATGGGACTTTTTGAGTATTTCCCGCTCTTGATATACCGATCGTAATTTTCGATCCGCTGCATCAGATGCAGAATCATTGCAAAGGTGCTCTGAGCCACGCTTTCTGATGCATAGCCGGCTACATTCTTCACTTCTATTCCAAGCTCTTCTGCCGCATCCCGATCAATATTGTTCATTCCGGTAGCGGCTACACAGATCAGTTCAAGATGTTCTGCCGCGTTCATCAGAGATCTGTCGATCACTACTTTATTGGTAATAACGACCTCTGCATCCCGGATTCTCTCTTCTGTTTCTTCAGGCATTGTTACGGGGTAAAATGTCACATTACCCAGTTCTTTCAGGGAGTCCAGCCCGGGTGCATCCCCCACCGTACTCGCATCTAAAAACACAATGTTTTTTGTATCTGAATTCATTGTCATAAATCCGGAATTGATGGTTTTTTCTGAATTTCAATCAAAGCTCTCACGAATCGGACATTTTGTTCTTTTCTTCAATCCATTTCGACATATACCGGGTGCCGGCCATCGTATGATGCATCAGCATTGCACCGGTAAAATTCAGTTTACGATGCGCAATGAGACCGTTCAGAAGGCTATTCACGGTCTGAATAAAACGCGCCTCATGCCTCTCTCTCAGGAAACGCAGTTCCAGG
>JAWVZW010000189.1:0-4881 GCA_033721975.1 Balneolaceae bacterium | reverse complement strand
TCCTATCATCATTCCGGCAAAAGGGTAGAATGTGAAGAGGGTGTACAAACGATAGATTTCTATTTAGTTGAAAATGAACAGGGTTTGCAATGACAGGCCGGATTTTTTGTATGGAAATGGGGATGAAGCTTGTGACAGAGAATCCGTGTAAAAGTGTTTAGGTGTTTATGTGTTTGTGTGTTCAGCTGTTAGCTGTCAGCTATTAGTTTTGAGTTTCACATTAAAAAATCAAAGTTTGGAGTTTGAACCTAAAGATGAAATGTATTCAGATTCCGAATCACGCATAAATTATTGCCCTTTCAGCTGAGTTTAGACGGATTATGAATTGAAATTACTCATATGTACTAAATAGATTCATGTAATCCCGTTTTTTTAGTATCCTTGACAGGGTAAATCTGCTCGTAACAATTTCTCTTGATTCAAAACGGTTATTTGTGACTCGATTCATCTCAGCTCTGCTTTTCCCGGTATTAGGGCTCATATTTTATCTTGCTTTAGCCCAACCCGCTCAGGATCCGTCAACCTTGGATGGTGATATGGATCCGATTCCAAATCCCGATGAGTGGGTTATGGATGATGCCCTGGCTGCCTATCTGGATCAATTTGAACAAGAGTTCAGGGCCGGCATGAATGAAAAGCGTGTTCCGGGCGCCGCGGTAGCTATCGTTAAGGACGGCCGTGTGGTTTTCCAAAAAGGATTTGGCGTGAAAAACAGAGAAGAGTCCGGTGCGGTAAATGAACATACGGTTTTCCGTCTGGGCAGCGTATCCAAGGGTTTTGCATCGGTTTTGAGCGGCGTACTTGTTGAGGAGGGAGTAATTGAATGGGACGGAACCGTATCGGATTATCTCAGGGATTTTCGCCTGAATGACCCGGAACAGACGGAGCGGGTAAAGATCCGCCATATTCTGTCACACACCTCCGGATTGCCCCGACATGCGTATACCAACCTGGTGGAAGACGGACTGAGCCTCGACCGCATCATCCCCCGGTTTGAACAGGTACCGCTGATATCAAAGGAAGGTGAGCAGCTTGCGTATCAGAATGCAGCCTATTCGACTATCGAAAAGGTCTTGGAAGCCAGAACCGATAAAAATTTCAATGCCTTGCTGGAAGAAAAGCTGTTTGGTCCGGTGGGCATGGACTTTGCGTCGGCAACTTTTAAAGAAATACGGCAATCGGAAAATAAAGCGCTGCCGCACGTGTATCATTCGCGTTCACGCGGACGTGTACCGATCCCCATTACCAGAAAATACTATAATGCGGTCTCCTCCGGCGGCATTAATGCTTCAGCTTCAGATATGGGAAAATGGCTGCTTTTATTGACAGGCAACTATCCCGATGTTATTTCCAAAGAGACACTTGATGAGATCTACAATCCGGTTGCAGAGATCAACAACCGCAGATTCAGCCGGTATTGGGATGGGGTGAATAAATCACAGTATGGAATGGGGTGGAGGATTCTGGATAATCACGGGCAAAAAATTGTCTATCACGGCGGTTACGTAAACGGGTATCGCAGTGAAATTGCATTCGCTCCGGAAGAAGGAATTGGTATTTGTATTCTGATCAACACCAGCTCAAACTTCCCGCTGGAAGTGATTCCCGGTTTCTTTAATCAATTTAAGAATAAAGAAATGATGACGCATGAAGGCCAGGCAACTACACATTGACAGTTTAATTATCCAATAGATAATTATAGATCCTTTTCCTTTTTAGAGATCAACATCTCATCTGATAAAGCTAAATAAAATCAAACCAGTACACATTATCAGCAGAAATGAGCTGATCCCCGTTTTCAAATCCATGTTTCCTGTAATAAGTTTCTTAATTCCCATTGCTGAAAAAATAATAGCTGCAAGTATGAAAGGGATTGTGAGCAACTCTCCGATGAAGGCAATAGTATTAGACTCTATTTCAAAATAATTCAATCCATATAGGGCAATAAAGTAGCCTGTGACCATAAAATTTATGAATGTCAGCTGCTTGTTCTCTATTTGTAATTTCATCAGATTATGTTCAATGTAATATCAGGTAATATGATTATTGCCACTATTCTATGAAAAAATCCTTGTGAAAGACCTGATATATGTAAACGGAAACCGCATAATTGGTTAGCAAAGGGTTTATTTGCCAAGTTTCAAAATTCTGAAAGCACCCTGCATGACGATCACAAAAACAATAGCTCCGATTATCAGGTCAGGATAACCGGATTGAAGCCAGTTCACTGACAATCCGGCCAGAATTACACCGGAGTTGATGATCACATCATTGGATGTAAAGATCATGCTTGCCCGCATGTGGGCCTCTCTGCTTTTTGATCTTTGCAATAGCAACAGACAAATGACATTGGCAATCAGAGCGAAGATGGAGACGACGATCATGGTAGAGAAATCAGGGAGTTCTTCAACAACCATAAATCTCCGGATCACTTCTGCAAAACCTAAAATGGCAAGGGTCAGCTGAAAATAACCAGCGATACGGGCAACCCGTTTTTTTCGAAAAAGAGATCCGCCTACTGCCAGAAGGCTAATACCGTAAACAAATGCATCTGCAAGCATATCCAGGCTGTCAGCCACAAGTCCCATGGAGTTTGAAATCAAACCGAACGTGAACTCAATGAGGAAAAACCCAACGTTTATGGCCAGAACAATCCAAAGTATTTTCCTCTGATCAGAAGAGTTAACAAAGCCAACGTTGTCCGTTTTCTCGGTTCGAATGAGTTTACCGCCCAGATTCAGATCCTGAATGCTCCTCTTGATAGTATCCAGACTACCGCTGTGATAGACAGTTAGCTTTCTTCCCGGGAGATCAAAATCCAATTCCCGGACATCTGAAATTTCGTCCAGTTTCATCCGAACCAGATTCACTTCAGCTGAACAATCCATTTTCGGAATTTTAAAAGTTGTTTTATCCATTGCCCTTGGAATTAGGGTAGTCTCTCATCGGGGTAAATTACAACTTCTTGTAAGCCTGATTTTCGATATTATTCGCTTCCCTGATCCATTTTACGGGAGCGGGTGATGGACCTGCTCAGGATGATTACGGGAACCAGTCCTACAAGAATGATGGCCAATGCTGCACCGGACGATTCGGCAAGACGCTCATCGGATGCCAGGCGGTACACCTGAACCGCCAGCGTGTCAAAGTTGAAGGGACGAACGATCAGCGTGGCCGGCAGCTCCTTGATCACATCCACAACCACCAGCATAATAGCTGCAAACAGGCTGCCCGACATCATCGGGATGTGAATCTTCCGCAGGATCTTGCCAAAACCGTAGCCCATACCCTCGGCGGCTTCATCCATATTCTGCGTAATCTTGCCCAGGCTGGCTTCCACCGTGTTGAACGCCACCGCCAGGAAACGCACAACGTAGGCGAAGATGAGTGCGATAATGGTCCCGCTCAGGATCAGTCCGGATGAAAAGCCAAACGTCTCACGCAGCCACGCGTCGATGGTGTTATCGATCCAGCCGAAAGGAATCAAGATACCCACCGCAATTACGGATCCTGGTATGGCATAACCCATGGCCCCAATCCGCGTGGATGTGCGCGTGAGAAGATTTGGGTTCAGCCGCACACCGTAGGCCATTACCAGTGCCGTAATCAGAGCCACCATGCCGGCGAGAAGGGCAACCAGGATGGTATTAAAACTGAACTGAAAAAAGCGGGCATCAACCGCCGCACTGAAATTAGAGATCATCATTTCGGTCAGGATCATCGTGGGAATCAGGAATCCGACCAAAACCGGCAAGGCGCAAAAAAGGGTGGCACCCCAGGCTTTCCATCCTTTTAGATTGTAAACGCTCAGGCGGCGAAAACGGCCGGTTCCCTGCGGACGCACATTCATCCGGCTGCGGCTCCAGCGCTCCATCAGTATCAGAATCAGTATAAACAGAAGCAAAAATGCAGAGAGTTGTGCGGCAGCGGCGCGTTCACCCAGGCCGAACCAGGTACGATAAATGCCCGTTGTGAAGGTCTGCACGCCAAAATAGTCAACGGTCCCAAAATCATTCAGTGTCTCCATGAGTGCCAGGGCCATCCCGGCCGCGATGGAAGGACGTGCCAGTGGCAGCGCAATTTTGTAGAAACTCTCGAAAGGAGTGGCACCCAGGCTTCGGCTGGCCTCCAGAAGAGAGGAGGACTGCTCCAGAAAAGCGGTACGTGTGAGAAGATAGACATAAGGGAAAAAGACGAACGACATCATCAGGATGGCGCCTCCCAGCGAGCGTACATCCGGAAACCAATAGTCGCCTAGTCCCCAGCCGGTAAAATCACGAAGCAGGCTTTGAAAGGTTCCGGTATAGGCCAGAAAATCCGTGTAGGTGTAGGCCATGAGGTATGCGGGTACGGCCATGGGAAGGATCAGCATCCAGTTGAACCAGCGGCTGCCGGGAAAGCGGCACATGGTCACCAGCCAGGCGGTTCCCACCCCAATGATAAAAACGCCGCTGCCCACGCCAATCATCAGCCAGAAGGAGTTCATGACATATTCGGGCAGCACGGTAGAGGCAAGATGCTGCCAGATATCACCACTCGGTACAAAAATGTTGGCTGCTACAGTCAGAACCGGGATGGAAACGAGAACCGCTACAGTTACGGTGAGAATATTCCACAATCCGGATCCGGGTTTGGATACCGACGGCTGAATACGGTTTAGATTGTCGCGGGTGAGCTCAAATAGATTTCGGATCATATCGTAAACTTCAGATCGGATCCGGCAATGCCGAACTCCTGTTTCAGTGCCTGGGTTGCTGCGTGATATCCGCACATGCCATGAACCCCGCCGCCGGGCGGCGTGGACGAAGAGCAAAAGTAAATTCCTTCGGCAGGCGTAGAGTATGGATTGCTGAGCGAAACGGGCCTTGAAAAAAGCTGACC
>JAWVZW010000188.1:0-4894 GCA_033721975.1 Balneolaceae bacterium | reverse complement strand
TTCGGCACCGAGCCGTTGGGGAGACTGCTTCGTGAACAGGCCATTCCTGCTTCAGCCGGCATATTGGTGATGTCGATTTACGGCATCGTAGATACGATTTTTGTTGGCTTGTGGGTAGGTTCTCTTGGTATTGCGGCAATCACGGTTGTACAGCCCATTACATTTTTTATTGCCAGTATTGGCATGGCCATCGGTGTGGGAGGATCATCGATCATCTCGAGAGCATTTGGGAAAGGAGATGATAAACAGGCATTCCGCACATTCGGAAACCAGGTTGGAATGACACTGACCCTGGGGGTGCTCTTTGTCGTGATTGGTTTCATCTTCATCGAACCGGTCCTGAATTTATTTGGCGGACGTGGGGATGTGACGGAGCCAGCCCGTGTCTATTTTGAAATTGTGTTGTTAGGAGTTCCTTTTCTGGCCTGGGCAATGATGAGTAATAATGTGATCCGGGCTGAAGGGTACCCGAGGGTAGCGATGATGGTGCTTGTAGTACCCGCTATTGTCAATATCATCCTGGACCCCGTCTTTATCATCTGGCTTGAGTTGGGGATCGCCGGTGCTGCATGGGCTACAACACTTTCCTATATCGCGAGTGCAGCATTTTCCACCTGGTTCTTCCGGCGGGGGGCATCTCAAATGAGCCTCACCCTGAATTCCCTGAAGCCGGATATCCCCATTCTGAAAGAGATGTTCTCCCTTGGCTCGGTAACCTTTGCCAGACAGGGGACGATCAGTTTGCTTTCCATCCTTCTGAATAATTCACTCTTTATTTACGGAGGGGAACTGGGGCTCTCTATTTACGGGATTATCGGACGTTTGCTGATGTTTACCAATTTCCCGGTACTGGGAATCACTCAGGGTTTTATACCGATTGTGGGTTACAATTACGGAGCAAAATTGATGGATCGAGTTAATCGGTTGATTCGTCTGTCCATCACGTCAGCCACCCTGATTTCATTTACCATTTTTTTGCTGATCATGATCTTTGCTCCATGGATAGTGTCGGTGTTTACCAACGATCCGGATCTGATTGCGCAAACGACCCCTGCACTTCGTAAAGTGTTTCTGGCAACACCGCTACTGGCCATCAATCTGATCGGTGGAGCGTATTTTCAGGCTATCGGAAGGGCCAAACCGGCGTTTATTCTTTCTCTTTCAAAACAGGGTTTTCTCCTTATTCCGCTGATTCTGCTCTTACCCCTTCAATTTGGAATAGATGGTATCTGGTATGCTTTTCCCATTGCCGATACCGGCGCAGCGCTCATCACAGCGTATTACTTCAAATATCGCCGGAATGTGAACAAAATGGTTGACCTGGAGAATATCGATCCGGACCCGGACTCTGCTTCAAAAGAAAGTGATAATGAAGATACTACACCCCTTCAGAAGCCTGCAGAAACAGAAGACCGGTAAGGTCAGGCTATACATGAATTGCAGCTTCCTGAAAACTGAGCCGCTAATCTAGTCTTCCACCTCTACGTTCCAGATCTCTTCGGCATAGTCGCGAATGGTTCGGTCGGATGAAAATTTACCGACACGAGCCGTGTTGAGAAGGGCTTTGCGGTTCCATTCATTCGGATTTAAATAGAGTTCGTCTACCCGTTCCTGGGTTTTGACGTACTCCTCATAATCGGCAAGAACCAGGAAGTAATCGCCTTTATTCAGGAGTGAATCGATGATAGGCTGAAAAAGCTCCTTATCGTCATTAAAAAATCCGTCGCGAATCTGATCCAGTGCTTTTTTCAGCTCTTCATTGCTCTCATAATAATCCATTGGGTTATAGCCCTCATGACGCAGGCGGTCTACATCCTCAACGGTATTACCGAAAATAAAGATGTTTTCATCGCCCACTTCTTCCTTAATCTCCACGTTGGCCCCGTCGAGGGTGCCGATTGTGAGGGCACCGTTCAGGGCGAACTTCATGTTGCCAGTACCCGATGCTTCAAAACCTGCCGTGGAAATCTGTTCGGACAAGTTTGCGGATGGGATCATTTTTTCAGCAAGGGTGACGCTGTAATTTTCCAGAAAGAGGAATTTCAGTTTGTCACCGACGTCGGAATCACTATTGATCTTTTCTCCCACGTCATTCATTAGTTTGATAAATAACTTGGCCATCGTATATCCCGGAGCCGCTTTCCCGGCCACCAGAAGGGTGCGAGGCACAAAATCGCCATCCGGATTGGCTTTAATCCGGTTATACTGAGTGATGGCATAGAGCGTAAACATAAGCTGACGCTTATATTCATGAATTCGCTTTATCTGGATATCAAACATGGAAGAGGTATTGATCTTGATACCCCGCTTGTCAAGGATATAGTCTGCCATCTTCTGCTTGTTGTCCTGCTTGATGGCAGCGAATTTTTTCATGAACGTTTTATCATCCGTGAGAGGCTCAAGCTTCTTCAGCTGATCGAGATGCGTGATCCAATCTTCGCCAATCTGTTCGGTGATGAGATCGGACAATTCACGATTACACTGCCTCAGCCATCGACGGGGGGTGATGCCGTTGGTTTTGTTGGTGAATCGGTCCGGGAATATTTCGTAAAAATCCCGAAAGAGCGTCTTTTTCAGCAGGTCGCTGTGAAGTGCGGCCACACCGTTAATTTTGTGCGAGCCGACAATGCCAAGTGAAGCCATATGAACCACAGGATCTTCACCTTCACCCACAATCGACATCCGGCTGATTTTACCGCGGTCATCTCCAATCTTTTCGTGTACCTGCTGCAGGAATCTCCGGTTGATTTCATAAATAATCTGCAGGTGGCGCGGAAGCAGATTGCGCAACAGGGAGACCGGCCACTTTTCCAGTGCCTCCGGAAGGAGCGTGTGATTGGTATAAGCCATCGTTTTCACGGTGATGTCCCAGGCCTGGTCCCATGAGAGATCTTCCTCATCCACCAGCACCCTCATCAGTTCCGGGATGGCCAGATTTGGATGAGTATCATTGCACTGAATGGCAACCTTTTCGGGAAGCTTCCGCCAGTCATCATTGGTTTTTTTGAATCGGCGCAGGATGTCCTTCATGGATGCCATCACCAGAAAGAATTCCTGTTTCAGCCGAAGCTCCTGCCCCACAAACATCTTGTCATTGGGATAGAGAACACGCGAAATATTTTCGTTCAGCTGGGTATCACGAACCGCATCGATATACTGACCCTGGTTAAAGCTTTTCAGGTCAATGGAGGAAGAGGATGACGCTTTCCAGAGACGCAGGTTGTTGACTACATTATTTTTGAAACCGGGTATGGGCGTATCGTAGGCAACAGCCAGTACATCATGCGTGTTTTCCCATCGAAACCTGAGATCACCGTCATCATCGTGATAGGCGTGGGAATGCCCGTAAAACGGCACATTGTACTGGATCTTGGGCCTTACAACATCCCAGGGATTTCCGTAACGCAGCCAAAGATCCGGTTTTTCAACCTGGTATCCGTTTTCCAGCTGCTGATAAAAGATTCCGAAATCATATCGGATACCGTACCCTATAGCCGGAATGCCAAGGGTAGCCATGGAATCAAGGAAACATGCTGCAAGTCGGCCCAGTCCCCCATTTCCTAAACCGGCATCCCATTCTGCATTTCGCACCTTGTCATAGTCCAGACCCACCTCTTTCATGGCCTCAGCTGCGATATCCTGAACTCCCAGATTAACCAGCATATTATCAAGCAGACGGCCGATGAGATACTCCATGGAAAGATAGTAAACCCTTTTTGCGTCCTGCTTGTAGTATCCCTGCTGGGTTTCGATCCACCGATCGTGAAGACGATCCATCACGGTAAGAACAACGCTTCGATAATTATCCCAGTTGGTTGAGGAATATTCATCCTTGGCAAGGGTGTATCTCAGATGCTGTTTAATATCTTCGCGAAAGGCATCTGTATCCATGCCGCTTCGGGGTTCAATGGTTTTCTTGCTGCTCATGATAGTGATGGTTGTTTGTAGAAAATCTTTTTAATGAAAAGGCAAAAGTGAAAAGAAAAACGGCCTGACAAGCATTAACCTGGAAATACATATTCTTTAGCTTCTATTAGCTGAATACATGCTTTTGCCTTCTGCCTTTTCACTTTTCACTCAGACGCCTAAATCTAATCCTTTAAATAAATTCCGTGATCCGCCTGAAATCCAGGTCTGGTTAAATTGACTGAAAAACCAAGCTTATGAAACGACTCGTATGCATTAATTGCAACAAAATCCTGATCAAAAATACCAAATACAGTGGAACCGCTTCCGCTCATTGCTGAATACGCTGCGCCAAAGTCATAGAGCTGGTCTTTAATATTGCCAATCATATCGTGCCTGGCTATTACGGGTGCTTCCAGATCATTTGTCAGCAGGTATCGCCATTCATCAATTTCCTCATCCAAAAGTACGCCTTTAATGCTGAAATCAGGGTCCGGATTTGGCACGCAACCGGCATAGGCTTCGGGCGTTGAACTTTCAAAGCCGGGCCATACACATACGATCCATGCTTCAGGCTGAATATCTGCGGGCTCTATATCCTGCCCCAGTCCGGTGCCGATCCCGGGTTTGCCTTTGATAAAGAAGGGGATATCAGCACCCAGGGAGCGACTCAGATCGATCAGCTCGTCATTATTGAGACCGGATTCTTCCAGTTTGTTCAGCATTCTGAAGGTGAGTGCTGCATTGCTGCTTCCGCCTCCCAGTCCGGCACCGGCCGGAATTTTCTTTTCTACTCTAAAGGAATAATGCTTGCTGAGACCCACATACTGTTCAAACATTCTGTATGCCCGGGTGATCAGGTTGGATTCACCGGTGGGAATGTCTGGATTGGATAACGTCAATGAATACTGGTCAGACTCTTCAACTTCAAAACGGTCGCTCCATTCGATAAAGCAGAAACCCGTTTCTATCCGATGATAGCCTGTCG
>JAWVZW010000187.1:0-4897 GCA_033721975.1 Balneolaceae bacterium | reverse complement strand
TATTGCATGGTTTGCTTCAGGTTCATTCCCCATGTCTATTCTTGCCGGAATCCCGGCAGTTATTATTGTCAGTACAATGGGTCCCATTGGAGATATTACGGAAAGCCGGCTGAAGCGTATTGCCGGTGTGAAGGATTCTTCATCGCTGCTGCCGGGCCACGGCGGACTCTTCGATCGCTTTGATTCACTGATTTTGAGTGCCCCTTTTATCTATTTTCTCTACAGGCTGTTTCTGCTTTAAGACCGGGATTGATTGAATAATATTAAATGTTTTGGAGACAGAATCGGCTGACTGTTTATGTTTCTGATGAACCGGTATAAAACCAAACGGGAAATCAGTGTCAGGCAGCAAACAAAGCATTTAGAATCAGGTACAAGGTTATGGAATCAAAACAAATTCTGATCACTGGCGGAACCGGATTTATCGGTACTCATCTCAGCGAAATGCTGATGAAACAGGGCCACTTTCTCACCATCGTGACCCGCTCTCCGGAAGCCCATAAGAGTGAAGAGGCAAAAAATCAGAAGTTCATATCCTGGGACGATCTCTCATCCGTCATGGAGTCGATTGATGTGGTGATCAATATGGCGGGTGAAAATCTTTTTGGTCAGCGCTGGACACCCGAGGTTAAAGAGAGGCTTTATAACAGCCGGATAAAGACAACACGCAAACTGGTGGATGCCATGCGTGCTTCAGTATCCAAGCCGGAAGTGCTCATTTCAACATCGGGAGTGAATTATTACAAAGACTCGGGAGATGAAGTGATAACGGAGGAGGACGGTGAACCCGGAGATAATTTCCTTGCCAACCTCTGTAAGGACTGGGAAAAAGAGGCTGAATTGGCGTCATCTTTGGGCGTCAGGGTGGTGATAGCCAGGTTTGGCATCGTGCTCGAAAAGAACGGCGGCGTGATCGAGAAGATGCGACTTCCGTTTAAGCTGTTTGCAGGCGGGCCTGTAGGGTCAGGTGACCAGTACATGCCTTGGATACACATGGAAGACCTGTGCAGAATCCTGATTTATGCAATGGAAAATGATGAGATGAATGGTGCCTTGAATGCCTGTGCCCCGGAACCGGTAACGATGAATGAGTTTGCCGATGAGCTTGGAGAAGTCATGAATCGACCCTCATTTTTCAGAGTTCCTGAGTTTGTGTTGGATGTAGTACTAGGCGAAGCTGCGCTCCCTGTAACCAGCAGTCTCAGGGTTCAGCCAAAAGTGTTGCAGAAAAGCGGATTCCAGTTCGAGTACGATGACATCGGACTAGCCTTGGCTGATATCATGTAATACACTTATTGTGAAGGTTCCTGCGAGGACTCCAGCGTACTTTCCCGTCTTGTCTGGATGATTGTCCAGCTTCGCAGGCCGTCTCTTGTCTGTGCAATCAATTCAAGCTGCCCGCTGTTGGTAATATCATCAATGAGGATGTAATTCATGCCGGTTGTGGGCAGGTCAAACAGTCGCTCTCCGCTGAGAATATCCCAGGCATACATTCTTCCGAAATCCGCCACGGCAACCAGGTCCATCCTGTCATTCATATCCAGATCCGTAATCATGGGCGGAGTGAGGGAAGAGGCCGGCTGACCCATAGACGTTGTAAATCTCAGAATACCTTCACGATTGTAGAGGAAAAGTGAACCATTTGCTGCCTGTACGAGGATCAGGTCTTCTCGGATAAATCCTTCCTCCTCATCTCTGAGAAGCAAATTGTGGACCTGTGGAGTAGCGTTCAGGCTGCTGTTGGTAATCTGAATGGATTGCACCATCAGGGAGTCGGTGCTGTGAGCCGAAGCCAGTGAATCGGAGAAAAATGGCTGCAGTCCAATGCTGTAAAGATTCCCGTCAAGACCCGCACCCAACAGGGTGTTATTGAATTTAGCGGGATTGCCGGCCATCTGTGTGGGGAGGAAGACAGGAAAACCCTCCCGGCGGGCACTGTTGATATTCCATGCGTGAAGTGTATTCTCCGCAAATACAAATACAGACCGTTCACCTTCCAGCTCAGTGATCAGCGGAGATCCGGTCACAACGGTATTGGTACTTTGTGGCCACCCCTCAAGCGGAGCACCCCGGCTGTTGAGAATATGAATTCTACGGTCTGACGTGCCTACGATAATTTCAGCCACACCATTTCTGGTAACATCCATAATGGTTAGTGGGGTAGTGATATTTTCCGGAAGTGAAATGGGAAAGTTGGGAAGAAGGTTGCCATTCGGATTCCATGCATAAATCCGGTTTCCGGCTGCCTGCATTACCACGTTTTGATTGTTTCCGTACCAATCATAAACAACCGGTGAACCCACAGGGATATCTGCCCCTGTTGAGACTTCCAGCACAGAAGTTCCGTCGGCTGCGAGTGCATGCACCTGGCCATCACGGGTAGAAAACACAACTTCGTCTCTTGGACCAGCTGTGATATTGGCAAGCACGGGTGCTCCCGTAAGATCTGAACCCTGTAATGGAAAGATCCAGTTTTCCCGATAGGGCTGGTCAGAATCCTGCTGCTCAAATGATGTGAAGCTGACATTCAAAACGTCATCCCCTGAAGACCGCTCTGCACTGACTACCAGCCTGTCAAGCCCGGACAGCAGCGTGTTCAGGTTGTGCTGGGGATTGAGCCAGGGTTGAATGTAGCGGATAAATCCGGGAGTATTCAGATACAGAAGAAAACTGAGGTTCTCAGGAAATGTATCCCGTATCTCAATGTATTCATCATCATAAAAAACGACTCTTCTGCGTTCAGCGTCGGGGATAACGCTTTGTGACAAACCTTTTCGGACGGATAGAGCTGCTACGTCGCGGTACAGGGTTACATAAAAATCAGTCATCGCATTCAGTTCCGAACCAAACAAAATGGAAAGCCACCGGCTGTTTACCTGGTAGGTGTTGCCGTCACGCACGGCAAGTCCTTCCTGTTCCAATCGGTTCAGGGCAGACCGGATGCTTGCATTGCCGGAAGTTTTGCGATAAAACATGAATTCGCTGCTGCTTGATGCGCCCGACTCCGCAAAAGTAGCAAAGGCCATTTCACTTTCCAGCTGCGATGCAATCTGTCTCCAGATATCCGGGTTTTCCTGAATAAATTGATCGGTTTCGTTGGAGGCTTCCAGGCCTGGCGGCGGAACCATCCGGGGCTCCAGTTTCATGATGCTGAACCCGGAAGTATTTATGGAGATATATCTGTCCAGAGTCAGCTCATCTGAATCAGAGCTTATGGAACGAAGCAGTGTGCTTCGGGTAGAATCAAGCTCCATTTGCCCGGTCATCTGCCAGTTCCATGCAGAATCTGACTCTTCATCTGCGCTTGAAAAGGTGAGGGAAAGGGGACCGGCACCTGTAAAAAGATCCATTAAATAGGGTCGGTACGATACCTGGGCTACCTGCTGTACCCAATGTTCAACACTTTCCATATTCAGAATAAATCGTCCGGGCTCAATCTGTCCGGGATTTAATCCGGCTGCAGGATTCTCACCGTTCACTGTTCTGAGAACGGCTTCCAGGGCCAGACTGGATTCGGAAAACAGGAGGTATGGACCCAGCTCGAGGGCAAAAACGATTCTGTCAGACAGGGTGAGCTTCTCTATCGTGTAGTCGCCAAATTGATATCGATTCTGGTTAAAGGGCTGCTGATATCTTTCTGTCAAAGCCTGTAAAATCGGGCGGCTGGGGGTAGTGATCCATAAAGGCTGCCAGTTGTTTGACGTTTCAGGATACAGAAGGATGGCATTCAGTTCAGGATCGTTCTGAGCATCCTCGGCCAGAGAGGAGATAAGCTGTACGGCAGCCGGTGTCAGGTCATCAAATAGTGGAATGTAATCAGCTGTAAGAGCACCGGAAAGCCCCGTATTCTCCTGGGTCACGATAATAAACGGGGTTTCTTCAGGGACGAAGGAAGACCAGTGTCCGGGATCTGCAGGACCGCAGCCATGCAGAATAGACAATACAATTGCTGTAAGGAGAGTAATTGATAGGTGCCGTTGATGTGAAAGATTCACTGATCTGCAGGATAATATGTTTGTTCAGAATAGGTTATTACCATAGCTTAACCCAATCAGGCGAATTTGTTCCTCCAGGGCAGAAGCCGCATGCCAAGGTAAAAACTTTTTCTGTAATGAGCTTTTTAAATCCGCTGTTTCTGATGGCAATGGCTGCCATAGCGATTCCTCTCTTGATATATCTGTTCAATCTGAGGAAGCCTAAGAAAGTACGCTTTTCCACCCTGGCTTTTTTTAACTCTCTGAAAAGCACGGCACTAAAACGTCTCAGAATAAAAAGGTGGCTGCTTCTCTCCCTGCGAATGCTGGCCATATCCGCAATGGTGATTGCGGCAGCCCGTCCGATTTTATCTGATGGTGCGGGTGCTGCGGCGGGTTATGATCAGGAGCCGAAAGTGATAGGTATCCTGATTGACAACAGTCCCGGTATGATGCAGATCGACCGAAATGGCCCGCTGATAGATCAGGCCAGAACCTTTGCACAGCAAATAGCCGGATATGCTGAAGCCGGAGACAGAATCGTTCTGGAAGTGTCGCACGGAGGGTCTTTGAATTCTCCATTCCTGGATCGAAGGGGTGCTCGCATTGAAATCAGCACGATCGAATCCCAGGTTAAAGGTGGGTATACCGTTGAACGTATCCGGTATTTAAAACAGCGTCTCAAGAATGCATCTGAACCCAATAAAATTTTGTATGTGGTTACTTCCGGGAAAACCGCTCACTTTACGGAAGTCTCAGAAGTGCCTGCGGACCAAGAGGATCCCTCGATACGAGCAAGGTTTGTAATGGTAGGTGAAGAACCCGGCTCAAATGTCGGGTTTGTATCTGTTGAAACAGAGGAGAGTTCATCCGATGTTGCAGGTAACCGCCAGCTTCGAACCGTTATTCAAAATTTTGGTGAT
>JAWVZW010000186.1:0-4909 GCA_033721975.1 Balneolaceae bacterium | reverse complement strand
TGGAAGAATCGGAGCATTATGAATCTATTTTTACCCAGTACTGATCTTGCTGATCTCTCACTCTCAGAACGGTTTGGCCATTTTGGTTCTCGAGGGAATAGAGCTGATTTCCTTCAAGCCGGTAGAGACTCTGATCCGCATGAGCATAAAGTCGGTTTTCAGGATCTTCAGCATCATTCAGGTAAAGAATCTCGTCCTGCTGAATGATGGTAAGAGTATCTGTAGCCATCCCATCAGATCCTTCGATCCATAAACTGTAAGATCCGATATAGCGGCGGATTAACTCTACATCTGTGAGACTATAGCTCATGTAATCATCATCGTTGTCAATTTCACCAATCAGCTCGTTAATTCGATGATACAAATCGATGGCATATACCCGGTAGTTTTGAGCATCAACGGTTAAATTCAGAAGATCTCTGGTAAATTTTTGAGCCTGATTCTTGTACATTGGATCGCTTAGGAAAAAATCCTCCATTTCGTCAGTCACCCCGGCCCCGGAATCCCACAAATAGTACCAATCCTTATTATCTACAATGTAATCAACATTCTCATAGACTGTGTTCCGGATCCGTTGATTGTACACCTCAATGTTATTTCGTCTTTCCACATAAAGATCATCCAGCTGACGGCCCAGGGAAGTAAACCGGGGGTCGGGATCATCCGCCAGATCTTTAAATTTCTCATAGCTGATTGTGGATATCACAAAATCAGTATACCAGTAGTTAAACCAGATCGTAGAATCTCCCATCTCTGTACTCAAATAATCTTCCCAAACCATCTCATTAGCCGCTACCCGTTTATTCAATGAATCTACAATGGTATAGCGACTAAGAATAGCATCCGCTCTCAGCACATCATTACTGAGATCCGTCTGTATCTGCCGAATGGCACTACGAATCTGGTCGGATTGTTTTCGCTCTTCATTCCAGTTGTTCACCTGCAGGGCAATCAAAATTCCGATCACCACAAGCAGGATCTCGCCTACGGCGTACAGTAGGTATTTGGTAAGGGATCCTGACTGAATCAGCTTTTCTCGAATCCGGCGGAAGAGGGTGATCATGCAGAATACTTTTTAGGAGTTAGCAGTTAGGAGTTAGGAGCTGGGAGTTGAGACTGTGATTAACCGGAATAAATTACTCCATTCAGCTTGATATCAAAACTCCATTCAAGAGGGGCATCAAATCTATTATATATATAATCAGATTCCCGACGTTCACTTGTCGGTAAACGAGTGCTTCGGTTTGCATTCGCTGGCAGAAATGCAGAAAGGAGGATTTTAAGGTGGCAGGTTTTAAATATATATAATACAGATCTAGCCTAGATAGGCCCGTAAGCCAGCATAGCATCCGCTATTTTTACAAAACCGGCGATATTGGCACCTTTTGAGTAGTCAGTAACACCGTTCCCGTTGTCTCCGTATTCCACGCATTTGTCATGGATGTCGCTCATGATATTATGCAGTTTTTTGTCCACCTCATCAGCGCTCCAGTTCATGCGCAGCTGGTTCTGGGATATTTCGAGGCCTGATACCGATACCCCGCCTGCATTTGACGCCTTGCCGGGCCCATAAATAACACCGGAGTCCTTAAAGAGATGTACGGCTTCACTGGTACAGGGCATATTTGCGCCTTCTGCTACCATGATTAATCCGTTGTCGATCAGTTTTTGGGCATCTTCTGCATTCAGTTCATTTTGGGTTGCGCAGGGCAATGCCACATCTGCTTCAATATGCCAGGGTGTACCGTTTTCAAAATATTCGCAATCGTATTTTTCAGCGTACTCTCTGATACGGCCTCTTTTTACTTCTTTCAACTCTTTGACGTAAGCCAGTTTTTCCTCATCGATCCCGTCTTTATCGTAGATGGTTCCATCAGAATCGGACAGCGTTATAACCTTCGCGTCTTTTTGGATAGCTTTCTCAGCAGCGTAAATGGCAACATTTCCCGATCCGGAAATGAGGACCGTTTTCCCTTCCAGTGAATCATCATGATGGTTCAGCATATGTTCGGCAAAGTAGACCAGTCCGTACCCCGTCGCCTCTGTACGAATGAGTGACCCCCCGAAACTGATGCCCTTGCCGGTAATGGTGCCCACGAACTTGTTATAGATTTTTTTATAGGTACCAAAGAGATAGCTGATCTCCCGGGTGCCTACCCCGATATCGCCTGCAGGCACGTCGCGGTCATCCCCGATTTGACGATGCAGCTCCATCATAAAGCTTTGGCAGAAGCGAAACACTTCCTCTTCGCTTTTTCCCTTTGGATCAAAATTTGACCCGCCTTTGGCACCGCCCATCGGCAGGGTGGTGAGGGCATTTTTAAAGCACTGCTCAAATCCGAGAAATTTCAGGATTCCCTGATTTACAGTCGGATGAAACCGGAGACCGCCTTTATACGGGCCGATGGCGTTGTTAAACTGTACCCTCCAGGCCCGGTTTACGTTGATATTCTTATCGTCATCCATCCAGGTTACCCGGAAACTGATAATTCGGTCGGGTTCACATATACGCTCGAGAATGGATGCCTTTTGATACTTTGAATTGTCATTCACATAAGGAATGATATGATTCATTACCTCCTCAACTGCCTGATGAAATTCGTCTTCACTGGCATTGTTCTCCCTGATCCAGTTCATAAACTTGTCTATCTGATACATAGTGTCCCCTGTAATAAGAATTTACTTTGATTCGAGTGAATGCCGGATGAGACTGGCGAAAATTTTACTCAGAACATAAATTATTAATTCCCACAGCGTCAGTAACGTTCATTTTCCGGGATTTATCAGTCTCATGTAGACTGCTGAAGTTCATTTTCAATCAGAACGATCAGTTCTGACGCAAGATTTTTTGCGTGGTCACTCCAAATAATATGATAGTTTACTTCCAGCGCCAGGTATCTCAAATAGTGCTCCGCATCCTTTTGGCCCCGGATGATGCCGATTGGATTTTCAAGATCAGATACGTCGAGGGTAAAGATGCCGTATTGATCCCGAAGAAAGCGGGTGGTTTCATTAGCCCACTCCTCATGCTCTTCAACGGCGTATCCTTCAAGCCTCTGCTCAAAATACCGGTAGTATCCGGAAATTTTCTCTTTCAGGATTTCACTCCGGATATTCGAAAATGACCCGGTGGCGTAAAGTTCATTGATCACCGATTTATTGGAAGATGTGATACCAAAACCTCTTCCGATCATAGAAAAGACAATATTTGTGAACTCTTTATTCAGTGTGTCCGGAAATGAACCCTGCCAGCTTTGCTGAATGCCGTCGTTGTAGGAGACATCCGCCCATTCCATGTCTGTAAATGTAGAGGTGTTCAACTCTGCGTGATCCAGAATATAGAAGATGCCATAAAGCCGTAGCCTGTTAAACGAATTGGACCGGTCCAGAATCGTAATATCATCCTGAAGTGTGCCTTTCAGATTGGTCAGATAATTGACCATTTCCTGTTCGGCAAGTCTCTGTTCATTCCAGTTGTTTACCTGAAGAGCGATGAGGATACCGATCACCACAAGCAGGATTTCACCAATTGCATAGAGGATATATCGGCGAACATTTCCGTTTCCGATCAGCTTTTGGCGGATTTTTCGGAAGAAGGTGATCATGTTGTTGGATTAACATGTACCCTGATAATTACGGAGATTTATTCTTATGGGCAACCCGTGATAAAACAGGGTAGAACGTAAACAGGTAAAATGGGCATGAGCCCGATATGAATCATTCGATCACCAGATACTGCATTGGGCCCGGGATGTACAGGGCATCACATTCTCCCTGATTCATAACTCTGAGTGCATGCCCGGAAACAACGAAAATGCCGTTCCTTTCCCGGGGTGCAAGGGTTATGGTATTGATGACCTGACTTTCATGATCAATGACATGCACTTCAATATCTCCATCGGTCGCGTTGTACATAAGCTGCAGAAAAGCCACATCCCAGAATCCACCGGATCCTTTCTGAGGTTCCGTACAACCCAGGTTTTCCATGGGATTGTATCGATAGGATCCGGCCAGTTTATGCATACCGGATGCATCCAGGGGTTCTTCAATCATAAGGAGCTGAGCATGCAGGCCGATAGATGTGGTTGTTGACCAGGCGATACTCATCAGCAACTGATCATACGCACCTTTGAGTCTCGTAAGATAATGGTTGAATATGTTGCTATTCTGATAAAGAAGGATCTTTTTCTCAGTGCTCAGAGAATCCTCATCAAAATAGAAGGGGGCGTCCTGAACCAGCCAATCGATGAGATTCTGCGTCCTTTCTTTCAATCCTTCCGAGCTATGGACAGTATAGGAAACCGCCGCCTGATGATTTTCCAGGACATTCAGTAAGTCTTGTCGGCTGGAAGGAAAATCTACTTTTCTTTCATCCAGAAGGTTCACTACCGAAGAAGAAAGCATGTAGGGTGCAAATTCCTGCTGCGCCAAAATATTTCTGTAAACAGAGAAGAACAATTCAGGATCATTGCGAAAGGAAGCCGGGTCGTTGGCATTGGCCAGCACGGTGATCAATGAATCTTCTCTCAGAATGATCTCATAATATCCGGGCAGCCAGTCAGTGGAAGCTTCATAAAACTCAAGGGCATTATTAAAGAGTATGCTTAATTCTTGTTCATTAATCCTTTTTTCATTCCAGTTATTTACCTGCAGTGCGATCAGAATTCCAATGACAACCAAAAGAATTTCGCCAATTGCATAGACCAGATAGGTACGGGTTTTGTTCTGTTCCATGAGGGTTTTCCTGATATGTCGGAAGAAGCGAAGCATTATCTGTTTATCTCTTCTTCCAAATAGCCTTTTATCTCAGTGCCAACTTCAATAAGATTTTGATACGTCCGATTGAAAGTACTTTGTGACTGAATCTGTCTGGGAATCCACTCGACAAATTCATCATTATCAACCATCC
>JAWVZW010000185.1:0-4916 GCA_033721975.1 Balneolaceae bacterium | reverse complement strand
GTTGCTGAACAAACTGTTTTCAATGTCACAGAAAACATTGCAAATAACACAACCTGGGAAACCGGCAATACCTATATCCTTGGCGGCCGGATTACGGTTCTTGCAGGTGCAACATTAACCATTGAGCCCGGTGTTGTTGTTAAAGGAGAGGCCGGTACAGGTTCGAATGCGACTGCACTTCTTGTTGCAAGAGACGGAACGCTGAATGCAAACGGTGAAGCTAACCTTCCAATTATCTTTACCTCATTTGCTGACGAGATCACTCCGGAGCAGGTTGCAGCAGGTGACTTTACCAGTCCAAATCTGGATCCGGATATCAACGGATTATGGGGTGGTGTTCTGATTCTTGGAAATGCTCCGATTTCTGCTTCCAATTCAGGAACTCAACTTACGGAAACCCAGATTGAAGGGATTCCAACTTCTGATTCTAACGGACTCTATGGTGGTAATGAGCCAGGCGACAGCTCCGGTTCGATTACATATATCTCCATTCGCCATGGCGGTGCAAATATCGGTGAAGGAAACGAGATCAATGGTCTTACACTTGGCGGTGTGGGTTCCGGAACAATCATTCAGAATGTTGAAGTGGTAGCCAATCAGGATGACGGAATTGAATGGTTTGGCGGTACAGTTGATGTATCCAATGTACTGGTATGGAATTCATTCGATGATGCCATTGATACCGACCAGGCATGGGCTGGAACCGTTGACAATATCCTGATCGTAAGCCCAGAGGGCTCGGCTTTTGAACTGGACGGTCCTGAAGGAAACTACACAAGTACGGGTCACACCATCCAGAATGCTACAACCTACCTGCGCGGCAATGCTTCTGAACTTATGATCGATGTGGATGCCAATACGGATGTGAATATGAACAATCTGCTCTTCTTCGGTCTTGAAGATGGTGGAGGAATCTCTTCTGACTATGATCAGTATGCTCAGAATACTGAAGGTTATGAAATCACGAATATTGAAGTAATTCTGCCGGATGGAACTACAGTCGGCGATTTCTTCCCGACGGGTCTTCAGCCAGAAGTAACGGAAGTAGCTGATCTGAATGCTGCAACAGTCGGTGCCGATGTTTCTGTATTCGGCTGGACCTGGGCTAGTCAGTCAGGCGCGCTCGGTTCTCTGGGGCTTGAATAAATCTATACTCCCTTCCTAAAAAACCTGCTTTCGGTTCAACAGACCGGAAGCAGGTTTTCTACATGATGAACAAACCGTTATTTATTTATTTAATTAATTGAGAATAATGAAAATATTATCAGTCGTTATAACCATTGTATGCGTTCTTGTATTGGGTTTTACACAACAATCTGCTGCCCAGGGAAAAATGACTCCGGGTGCAGGTTCAGAAAAGAATACAGGTAACATAAGAGGAACCGTTCTTGACGCGGATACAGGGGAACCCATTTTTGGTGTTTCGGTATTTGTAATTGAAACATCAAGCGGAGCCAGCACCGATTTTGACGGCAAATTTGATATACGAATAGCCCCCGGTACATATGATGTACGCTTCTCCTTTGTTTCTTATACCACAGTACTGGTTGAAGATGTGGAAGTCATTGAAGGTGAAGTGACATCACTCGGAAATATTCTGCTTACCAGCGCTATCGAAGAGATGGACGAACTGGTTGTCACGGCAGCGATGATCAGTACTTCGGAAGTAGCGATGATGAGTTTGAGAAGGCGCTCCCCGAATGTCATGGATGGAATCACAGCACAGCGATTCAATGAAATCGGAGACTCTGATGCCTCTCAAGCCCTGAAGAGGGTAACGGGCGTGTCTGTTGAAGGCGGTAAATACGTTTATGTACGTGGATTGGGTGACCGATATACCAAGACCATGCTAAATCAGATGGATATTCCGAGTCTTGACCCTGAAAGAAACAGTCTTCAGATCGACATCTTTCCGACGAATCTGATTGACAACATGGTGATCTCCAAAAGTGCGGTGGCTCATATGCCGGCCGACTTTACCGGGGGTATTGTAAATATTGAAACAAAAGATTTTCCCGAGGTACCGATCCTGGATGTGTCAGCAAGCGTCGGGTATAATCCTAACATGCACTTTACCAGCCAGTTCCTTTCATATGGTGGCAGCAATACGGATTTTCTTGGTTTTGACTCAGGTGCACGTTCTTTGCCTGATCAAGCCCGAAATTCCACCATTCCAACACCTATCAGTGGTGATACGCCTCAGCAGGTAAATGAATTTGTGCAAAGCTTTAGCCCAACACTCGGGCCCACGGAAGATACCAACCTGATGGATTATAGCCTGAGTGTTACGCTGGGTAATCAGTTCAACGTATTTGGAGACAAAAAGCTGGGATACATTCTAACGGGATCTTATAAAAACTCAAATAATCATTACTCAGATATGCGTTATGGAGAGTACCAGACTCAGCTGGGTGCTACCGATTATGATATGATTTATGCGAGCACCCAGGAGGGGGCTCTTTCTCAGCGTAATATACTGCTAAGCGGTCTTGCAGGTATCGCGTTTAAAACAGACCGGTCAAAATATCGATTGACAGCCATGAGGCTCCAGAATGGAGAAAGCAGTGCCGGTAACTTCTTTATTGATAACAGCAACGACGCGCCCGGTCAGTCCGGTTATACCGCAGATTCATATAATCTGGAGTATTCTCAGAGAAGCATCACAAATATTTTCCTGGGAGGTACTCACTTCTTCGATGGCCCAAGTATTGAGCTTGACTGGAGGGTGTCACCCACGTTCTCAACAATGAATGATCCTGACGTTCGAAAAACTGCATACACTCTTTCGCTGACCGACAATCCCCCGCGATTTAACGCCGGAGCCGGCGGAAATCCGAGTCGATTGTGGAGATATATGGACGAGGTGAACTACAGTAGCCGGCTGGATCTTACAAAGGATTACTACCTGTTTGCAGGAGATGCGAAGGTGAGGGCAGGAGCCAGCTACAGTTACAAAGAAAGAGATTATGAAATTCTTGCGTTTGACCTTCAGAGCTTCGGTGCCTGGCCGGAATTGACTGGTGATCCGTCGGAGGTATTAAATGAAGAAAATATTTATCCGAACGGTTCGATGTACTATCAGTCTGGCAACCAGGATCCTAATCCTAACCAATACTCATCAAATGTAAACTACATAGCAGCGTACATATCCAATGAGTTTGCCATTATGCGTCGGCTCAGAACCTACATGGGACTGCGGATTGAAAATTATGTGCAGCGTCATACCGGTCGTGATGCATTATTTGCACAGAGCGGTACTTCAGGAAACAATCTGGATAATGCCAAGGTATTGGACTCTATGGATTTCTTTCCGTCCGTCAATTTTACATACGATCTGACGGATAACATGAATGTGAGGGCATCGTATTCCAGAACCATTGCGCGTCCCACATTCAGAGAGCTCTCTTTTGCACAGATTCTGGACCCTGTATCCGACCGTATCTTTAACGGAGGTCTTTTCCCTATTGGTGAGTGGGACGGCAACTTGACAGAGACACGCATCGATAATATGGATCTTCGATGGGAGCGTTTTGGCGCCGATGGTCAGCTCTTTTCTGTCAGCGGATTCTATAAAACGTTCGACAGACCTATTGAAGTGGTCAGAATTCAGGTTCAGGCGACCTCAAGCGAGGTTCAGCCAAGAAACGTGGGCGATGGCGAAGTGTATGGTGCTGAAGTTGAGTTTCGTAAAAATCTCGGCTTTATGGGATCAGCCCTGAAATGGTTCAATGTGAACGGAAACTTTACCTATGTACTTTCCAGAATTGATATGACGGAACAGGAATTCAATGCCCGAAAGAGCCGGGAAAAGGAAGGTCAGACGATTACGGATACCCGTCAGATGGCCGGTCAGGCTCCTTATATTATCAATGCCGGAATGCAGTATGACAACCCGGAAATTGGTTTGGATGCCGGATTATTTTATAACGTAAGCGGTGAAACCCTCGTGATTGTAGGGGGCGGACTCTTTCCGGATGTATATGCGGATCCCTTCCATAATCTCAGGTTTAACCTGAATAAGTCGATTGGAACTAAAGCATCCGTGAATTTAAGCGTATCAAATCTTCTGAATGACTCAACAGAGGAATTATATAAAGCCTTCAGGGCTGAAGATCAGATATTCAGCAGCTACAATCCGGGCAGGTCTGTGAGTCTGGGCATCAAATACTCATTCTGATCCCTATCCGATAAAAAGCCACCCTTAAGTTTGTAACATACTGCCGTGTGCCGTCTCACCTCCGGGAGTGACGGCACGCGGTTTTTTTATGCTTCACTGAGAGACAGTATTTGAAGAGAATAGTTTCTTTCATTTGAAGGGAACCGGAGGTTAGGATGGAGTGTTTGAATGAGTACACTTTCGAAAACAGAGAGGATAACTTGTGATATACGTAACCAGAAAAGCTCATTTTAACGCCTCACACAGGTTGCATAATCCGGATAAATCGGATGCCTGGAATCGGGAAACGTTTGGAAAATGTAATAACCCGAACTGGCATGGCCATAACTACGTGATTGAAGTTACAGTTGCCGGCTCGCCCGATCCGGAAACGGGTTATGTGATTGACCTTGGAGAGCTCAAAAAGATCATCAAAACAAAAATCCTGGATCCCTGTGATCACAGAAACCTGAACCTGGAAGTGGATTTTCTACAAGGTATAAACCCCACTTCTGAAAATCTGGTGAGAGTCTTTTTTGAACAATTGGATGAGCAAGTGACAGCCGCAGCTTATGGAAAATCAAAACTTTACTCGGTTAAACTATACGAAACCGAACGAAATGTAGCAGAATATTGTCCTTTCCGGGGAGAATAAAAGAATTGAATGAAATTATGATTACAACACACTTACGACGTTTCTACGACCCCACATGTACCGTGACCGATTCATACAAAGAGAGTTTACCCGATCTGCAAAATG
>JAWVZW010000184.1:0-4924 GCA_033721975.1 Balneolaceae bacterium | reverse complement strand
TGGCTGATGTACTCAGCGTTCAGCCAACAACCAAAAACCAACCACCAACCACTAACAACTTCTCAATACTCACTACTCAATACTCATTGCTCCCCTCTAAAAACAACTTGCTTTCCGAATGAATTATTTAATTATTAGATGGATAAGAACCATATACTAATGCAATGGGTGACGAACGCGTAAAATTACCGGAGTCGAAAGAGCAGTCGCAGCAGTTTCTGAAGTATTTGCTGAGAGATGTGCGGGCCATGCGCAAGATGCTGGATGATGGCTGGTTTGAGACTGATAATGTCCGGATCGGGGCTGAACAGGAGCTCTGCCTGATCGACAATCATGCCAGGCCTGCTTCGCTGGTTATGGAGCTGTTGAACCGTTTTGATGAGAATGGTTTCACCACGGAACTGGCGCAGTTTAACCTGGAAGCCAATCTGACTCCGCTGCTTTTCAAGGATAAATGTCTGTCGAGCCTGGAAACCCAGATACTGGGCAAGCTGGATGCCGTTCGGGATGCGATCAATGAAATGAACGGTGACATCACCCTGGTCGGCGTGCTTCCCACAATTCGCAAGTCCGATCTCAGCATTGATAATTTGACTCCTCTTCCCCGGTACCGGGCTTTGTGCGACGCCATCAATAAACTCCGCGGTGAAGAGTATGATCTTCGTATTCAGGGTACCGATGAGCTGCTGATGAGATTTGATACACCGCTACTGGAGGCCTGCAATACCGGCTTTCAGGTGCATCTGCAGGTGAGCCCGGATGAATTCGTGCAAAAATATAATCTCGCTCAGGCCATTGCAGGACCCGTTCTGGCCGGGGCGGTCAATTCCCCGCTTCTTTTTGGGAAACGGCTGTGGGCCGAGACGCGGATCGCCCTGTTTCATCAGTCGGTAGATACCCGAAAGGTGGGGGATCATTTAAGGGATTCAAGTCCGAGAGTCACGTTTGGGAACCAGTGGCTCAAGGAGAGCATCCTGGAAATTTACCAGGAAGACATTGCGCGTTATCGCGTAATCCTCAGTTCGGATATTGATGAGGACGTAGAATCGCTGATCGAAGAAGGCTCGGTACCTGAGCTTCGCGCGCTTCAGATCCATAATGGTACCGTGTATAGGTGGAATCGTCCCTGCTATGGCGTGAGTAACGGGAAGCCGCACCTGAGAATTGAAAACAGGGTGTTCCCATCCGGTCCGACAGTGACCGACGAAATAGCCAATGCCGCTTTCTGGCTCGGCCTGCTGAACGGCATGGGGGATGTGTACGGAGATATATCCGAGGTAATGGATTTTGATGATGCCAAGATGAACTTTTTTGCAGCTTCAAAACTGGGCCTGGAAACGAAATTCCGGTGGACCGGTGACAAGCGTCACACTGCCGTTGACCTGATCTGCAAGGAGCTGCTGCCCATTGCCAGAGAAGGGCTTCAAAAAGCGGGTGTTGATCAGGGGGATGCGGACAGCTATCTGGATATCATCGAGGAAAGAACGGAGAAGGGACAGACCGGCAGCTACTGGATGATAAAGTCGTACAATGCACTGAATAAAAAAGTATCGAGGGAACAGGCTCTCACTGCAATTACCAATGCCATGGTAAAAAATCAGAAAAAGGGAGAGCCGATACACAAATGGGGTCTGGCCAAAGTGGATGATATGGAAACCTGGCAGCCATCCACGCTCCTGGTTGAAGAGTTTATGACCACTGACCTGTTTACGGTACAAAAAGATGATATTCTGGAATTGGTTGCCAATCTGATTGACTGGCGCAGGATTAGATATGTGCCCGTTGAGGATGACAGCAAGCACCTTGTAGGGCTGGTAACGATGCGAATGGTGTTCAGGGAATACAACGACATCATTCATCAAAAAACGGATGGCAGTTCATCGGTTGAAGATATCATGATCAAGAATCCGATAACGATTCACCCGGAAGCTTCCATTCTGGAAGCGATTGAAATCATGGATGAGCAGAAAATCGGCTGTCTTCCTGTTGTGAAAAACAACCGGCTGGTGGGAATCATAACCGAGCAGAACTATATGACGATTACCAAAAGATTGCTCAGACTCCTTGATCAAAAGCGATTGAAGGAATAGCGGAGAGCAAAAGAGGTGCGGTATTATGGGACAGCAGAATCTATCCATTGCAAAGGATCCTGAAAGCAGGAAGTACTTCCTGAAGCACCTCATGCATGATATTGAGGCCATTGAACAAATGCTGGAGGATGGCCTGTTCGAAAAAGGGATCACGCGGATCGGGGCTGAACAGGAATTCTGCCTGGTGGACAGCCACTTCAAGCCGTCAAAAAATGCCTCCACGGTTCTTCAGATCGTCGATGATGAGCACTTCACTTCCGAACTCGCCCGATATAACCTGGAAATCAATTTGGATCCGTGTGATGTATGCTCAGGATGCTTCTCTAACATTGAGTCACAGCTTCGCGGATTGCTTGGACTCGCCGAGGATGCAGCTGCATCGCTTGACGATAAAATTATTCTGACCGGGATTCTCCCTTCCATTGATTTTAGGGCCGTTCAGCTTGAGTACCTTACCCCGAAAACACGCTATCGCGCGCTGGCGGAAATTCTCTCGGAACTTCGCGGCGAGGATTTTGAAGTGAATATCATAGGGGTGGATGAGCTGATACTCCGCCATGATAATATTCTCTTTGAAGCCTGCAATACCAGCTTTCAGTGTCACCTTCAGATCGATCCCGATGAGTTCACGGATATGTACAACTGGGCGCAGATGATTTCGGGTCCCGTGTTGTCCGTGGTGGCAAACTCACCCCTGTTGCTTGGCAAGCAGTTATGGGCCGAGACGCGCATTCCCCTGTTTCAGCAGAGTATTGATACAAGAGGGAAGGTGTTCAACTTTCGTGAACGTGAACAGCGCGTAACATTTGGGAACCGCTGGATAAAAGGGCTGGGTGATGTGTTCAAAAATGATATTGCAAGACACACGCTGCTCTTCTCGGCACATATTGAAACCGATTCACTGGAAACCCTGGAAGCGGGCGGAATACCAAAACTGGAAGCATTGCGGCTTCATAACGGAACCATCTATAAATGGAATCGCCCCTGCTATGGAATCGGGAACGGCGTACCGCACCTGCGCATCGAAAACCGGTATATGCCGTCAGGGCCTACGGAGACGGATGAAATTGCCAATCTGGCATTCTGGGTCGGTATCATGAGCAATATGCCGGACAAGTATAAGGGGAATTGGGACAATCACTCCTTCGATGAAGCCAAAGAGAACTTCTACAAGGCGGCGATGTGGGGAATACAAAGCGGCATGGTCTGGGATGGAAAACTGATGTCAGCCAAGGACCTGCTGACCAACATCATGCTGCCCCTGGCAAAGGGTGGCCTTAAGAAGCTTGGAATTGAAGAGGACGAAATTGAAAAATATATGTCCGTGATCGAGTGCAGGACTCAGACGTATATGACCGGATCACGCTGGATTGTGAGCAGTTACCGGAAATTCAGAAAGCACTTTGATCGCGAAGAGTCCACCGTGGCACTGACGGCCGTGATGGATGAAATGCGCAAATCCGGCAAGCCGGTATGTGAATGGGACGTGGCCGGGCAGAAGAAGTCGGATTACTACAAGGTTCGCTACGATGTGGTGAGCAGTGTTATGAGTACGGACCTGGTTACGGTGCAGGAAAATGACCTGGCAGAGCTGGTTCAGAAAATTATGGAGTGGAGGAATATCCGCCATATGCCCGTAGAAAGTCCAAAGGGTGAACTCAGAGGGATCATCACAAAAAAGAAATTGAATGACTATCTTAAGGATCATACAAATGATCCATACATCGTTGCTTCGGAGGTCATGGAAGAAAATCCGGCTGTAATCGGTCCGGATGATGATCTTAAATATGCGATGCTGCTCCTGCTTGACAAAAAAGTGAGCTGTCTGCCCGTTGTTGAAAACAACCGGCTGGTGGGTATAATTACAGACCACGACACCCAAAAAATCTGGGAAAAAATGAAAAATCAGAATGATTGATAGTTCTGAAACAGACCTGATACATACGGCTATTTCAAAAAGAGTAAGAAGCATCGGGGCAGGCAAACCCGGCTACCCTGTGGTTGTCTTATTTGTGGGGATCCATGGGAATGAGCGGGCCGGAGTGGTTGCCATGCAGGATATCATAGGTGAATTTCTGAAGAGTGGATCAGAGCCCGCAGGAAAGATATATGTAATCACAGGCAACCTCGAAGCGCTCGAAAGGGGGGTAAGATATGTAGATACGGACCTGAACCGCCTGTGGGAAAAGTTTAATACGGATGAGGACTTTTCATTACTGGCCGAGAATGGTCAGGACATACCCTCTGAATATTATGAAAGTCTGGAAATCAAGAAGGAGATTGAAAAGATTCTTCAGGCCCATCAGGATGTCCGAAGCGATATTCTGTTTGCCGACCTGCATACCACCTCCTCGGAAAGCTGTGCGTTTATTCTGCTGAATGATACCCTGGCCAATCGTGAGCTGGCACAGAAATTTCCGGTACCTCAAATACTGGGTATCGAGGAAAATATACACGGCACTCTGCTCAGCTATATCAATAACCTGGGCTGCAGAGCCATCGGTTTTGAGGCCGGTGCCCATACCGCTGCAGAATCGGTGGAGAGGAGCAAAGCCTTTATCAAGCTGCTGCTGCATCATACGGGCCTGTCAGAAATTGAACATCCGGGTAAGGAGATTTGTGAACAGCAAATGGTGGACGATTCGGATATGCCGAGTTCCTATTTCGAAATACGATATCATCATCTCATTGAGGATATTGAATCTTTCAATATGTATGCCGGGTACAGGAATTTCGATCCCGTTGAAAAGGGCGAACCGCTTGCTATTGAGGAGGGGGAGGTAATCAAGGCGCCGCAGGAGGGAAGAATTTTCATGCCGCTCTATCAGAAAAGG
>JAWVZW010000183.1:0-4927 GCA_033721975.1 Balneolaceae bacterium | reverse complement strand
TGGACGCAGACGGCAATATGGCCGGAAGCTGTACCACCAGCGGACTCGCCTACAAAATGCATGGCAGAGTGGGCGACAGTCCCATTATCGGAGCGGGGCTTTATGTGGACAATGAGGTTGGAGCAGCTACAGCGACCGGTTTGGGAGAATCGATCATCCGAATTTGTGGCAGCTTTTTGATCGTGGAGCTCATGCGTCAGGGCCGTACTCCGCAGGAGGCTTGTGAAGAGGCGGTCCGGCGCCTCATTTCAAAACATGAGAACGTTGATGACATTCAGGCAGGTTTTCTGGCTCTGAATAATGAGGGGGAATGGGGGGCATATGCCGTTCAGCCGGGTTTCAATTATGCACTCCACAACCAAACCGGAAACGAACTGATAGATTCAGCCAGTTTCCGGGGTTGATATATTATCATAACTGTTACCGATTAAACGGTATGGTAAATATGGGAATTACTCGTATCTGAGTGATTCGACAGGATCCACCTTGGATGCTTTAATGGCCGGAAAGATACCTGCGAGGAGTCCAATCAATGCGAGTACGCTGATAGTGACGACAACAGCAACCTGTGAGATCTCTGGCTGCCCAAGAAAATCACCCGCACCACCAGAAAGATTCATGGATTGTACCCCATATACAATAGCGGAGGATACGGCAATACCGAGCGCTCCTCCCATAAATGAGATGAAAAGTGATTCAAAGATAAACTGGGTAATAATGTGAACCTTACGGGCTCCTACTGCAAGTTTTACGCCTATTTCCTGGGTTCGTTCCTTCACAATCACGAACATGATATTAGCCACGCCAACACCGGCAATCATGAGCGTAAAAAATCCAACCGTAAAGAGAAAAATTTCAAAACCCGTCGCGATTTTATAGGTCATTTCCGCTTGCTCAATAAAATCCCAGACAGGCATGGCCTGTTCATCAGCCGGATCAAATTTGTATTTGGCAGATAAGAGGTTTGTTATGCCGGCTTTTATTTCCGGCTGCATAGATGGGTCCTCTGGACGGATCAGGATGGAACCTACGTTTCGGTTGCCGTACATATTTTTAAATGTCGTATAGGGAATAATCGCACGATTGTAATCGGGGCCATTATTCATGGATGTCTGCATCTTCGGCTTCATGACTCCTATAACCGTAAAAGGCGTTCCGTCTATAAAAAGCTGCTGACCTACAGGGTCTTCTTCCTGAAAAAGACGGACTGCTATTTCATTACCCAGGAACAGCACTCTTCTTTTTTGATCTACGTCTGTTTCATTGATAAAGCGGCCTCCTGCTGCAGGAAACATGGTTCTCATAATTTCAAAATCAGGGTTTACACCCTCCATGTAGGTAGTTGTAACTACATCATCATGTTCAAGACTGGCTCCCCATCTACCATATTGCGGACTTGAATAGGCAATTCCCGGAACTGCATCGGTAATCAGATCAACATCTTCTTCGGTGAATCGGATAGGTCGCCCCTCACCCAATCCTTCATAATTAATACTCGTCTGGCCGCCGTAGATTACCATCATTTGGTTTCCCGCACCCAGCATGCCCTTGATCAAACCGTTGCCCAGTCCGCGTCCAAATGCAAGTAACAGGATGACTGAAAGCGTTCCCCAGGCTATGGCGATGAGTGTCAGTGAAGATCTGAGTTTCTGTTTACGAAGATCTGAGAAAAATTCTATGAATAATGATTTCCACATAATAGCAAGGGTTTACAGACAACAAGTGTGAAGTATTTTTGTTAGTGTCGCAGGCACTCTACGATATCGAGCCGGGAGGCGCGCCAAGCTGGCAGGAAACCGGCAGCCAGTCCTACGATAGCCAGAACCACAAATGCCAGCATTCCAACCTCCGGTGCAAAATGAGGGGCGCCGACAAATTCCTTAATTGGGAGGTTTTGAGTAGCCATGACAAGAAGCCACCCAATTCCGTAGCCAGCAGCAGCTCCGATACCGATAATCATAAATGTCTCAACAAAAAACTGACCCATAATGTGATGTCGCTGGGCACCTACGGAACGCCGGATTCCAATCTCCTTCATCCGTTCCTGTACCACAACAAACATGATATTAGCCACACCGATACCGCCAACAGCCAGTGTAAAAAATCCAATCAAACCGAGGAAGCCGTTGATGCCTAAAAACATAACATCGATGAAAGACCAGAATTCATTGGTGTCCCAAAGCCCGATAGCGTCTGTATCTGATGAGTCGAACCGATGTTTTTTACTCATAACCTCATACACCTGGTCTTGCACAGCAGGGGCGATATCAGCACTGGCGGGAACATATAGAATATTATTAATGCGATTTGTCCCTGCCATGACAGAAAATGTGGAAGCGGGTATAAATGCACGATCCTCATCACGCTGGTTATAGGAGGAGTTCTGTAGTTTGTCCTGCATCACGCCGATTACTGTGAACGGTGTATCATCTACCAATACTCGTTTTCCAACCGGGTCTTCGTCGGCAAATAGATTTTCTGCCAGTTTGTTTCCTATAAAAATGACCCGTCGCCGTTCCTGAATATCATTTTCATTCAGCCATCTCCCGCCTGGCCGCTCGTATATGTTTCTCAAATTGCTGTATACCGGCATAACTCCACCAACTGACGAGCTCCGACGGCTTTGCCCGTTGGATATAATCATATTTCTTGAATATTCGGGAGTAGCCACACTTATGTCGGAGATCTGTTCTTCAAGCATTTGTGCATCGGCTTCCCTGAAACGAATCGGTCGGCCTACCCCGTAGCCTTCAAAGGCTTTCGTCGTCTGACCCGGGAACATGATGGCCAGCTGGTCACCCATTCCCCTCATGTTGAGAACGGTCTGATCGCGAAAGCCAAACCCGAACGCAAGCAGAAGAATCAGCGTAGCGGTTCCCCACATGATGCCGAAGATGGTAAGAAAGCTGCGAAGCTTCTGCTGTCTCAGGTTTTTAAAAAGTTCAGAGATATGGTTGAAGAGTGTCATAAATGAGAGTGATCTAGAAAAAATAAACTACTGGATGGAGAGTGATTTATGCCGTACCGCCGATTCGGCCGGCGGCCGGCAATAAATCTTATTTTAACTACCGGATGGTAAGTTCGCGAACGGGTTTTTCAAGGACTTTGTCGCCCTCCTCTAGACCTTCAACCACAGCTGTGGTAATCGCATCACTCAGTCCGGTTTCAATCATGATCTCTTCACGGCTGCCGGGCTGTACTCCGGGGATTTCAACGTAGCTTTTTCCATCCCGGAGAATGATGACGCGTTCAGGTATGGTTACCACGTCTATCATTTGCTCGATGATGATGTCAGCATTTGCGGAGTACCCTGCTCTGAGGATTACGCCATTAGGATCTGTGATGGTAATTTCAACTGGAAATACGGTTGCGTTCTCTTCTTTTGTGGCTTTGAGGGAAATTCTGGACACTTCACCGTATACAACGGAACCCGGTACTGCGCCAATTTTAATTTCAGCTTTCATGCCCTCTTCCATTTTACCTACATCGATTTCGTCAACCGTGCCTTTGAAGAGAAGCTGATCCATGCCGGCTATACTCATCAATGCAGTTCCCGCCTGGTAAGAAGTAAGGGGAACCACGGGTTCGCCGACGTCCACCATTTTTTCAAGAATGTAACCGTCGATCGGCGCACGGATAATGGATTCAATCATAGTATCACCCATCGTAATTCTTCCCGTTTCAAGCAACTGGAGCCGCTCCTGATTGATCTGCAGACGAATCTGGACGTCCTTGAGCCTTTGCTCAAGTTCTTCAAATTCAGCCTGGGAGGCCAGGTTGCTTTCCCGAAGAACTCGCATTCTGTCCATCTCCCTGGAGATGTTCTCTTTTTCAATTTCTGTACGTTCCAAATTACGCTTGGCTTCTGCAAGCTCAAGCGGTGTCGGGTCAGGCCGCACCTCAATCAGCGGATCGCCTTCCTCAACATAATCGCCGGGTTCAGCGTAAATTTTGTTAACCACGCCTGAAATCTTTGATTTGACTTCAATTTCGTTGTCGGGCTCTATGGTTCCCACTGCAAGGGCCTTTTCAACTACGGTACCTACTTCGGCAACCACATGCGGATCTTCCTGGACTTCTTCAGTTGAGGACTGGCTGAAGACCATAAAATAGGCTCCGCCGCCCAGGATGATGATTGTTGTAAGTGTAATCCAAATTCGTTTTCGTGTACGTCGTGTTCCCATCGTGTTATCATTCATTTTGATTGAGTCATTGACTGTCTGTACGGAGATGTACACACAATGTTACTATTCAGGAAAATAATTTTTACTGATTGGTTAAAATCCCTGCTTAGAATAGAATAAGATGAGTATTACGATTCGGTTCAGTCTTACTGATATTGTGGAAAAGTTTATTTGTATGAACGAAAATTGTTAGAATGGCTTTTTGAATAATACAATCTTAAATAAATTCAAAAACGGTATGAAACGTACAGCAAAAGCAATTTGGAAAGGATCAGGGAAGGATGGAAAAGGAACACTGAGCACACAAAGCGGAGTCTTTGATAAGCAGCCTTATTCCGTGAAGCTTCGTTTTCAAAATGAAGACGGAAAACTTGGAACCAATCCGGAGGAGCTGATTGCCGCCGCTCATTCCGGCTGCTATGCAATGGCGCTAAGCGTGGCTCTCGAAAAGGAAGGATTTACGGCAGATACACTCAATGTGGATGCTGAATTATCGCTGGACAAACAGGATGACGGCTGGGCGATTACGAAAGTAGCTCTAAAGCTGGATGCCAAAGTCCCCGGTATCGAAAATGACAAATTTGATGAACTGGCTCAGGGTGCCAAGAAAGGATGTCCGGTATCCAAAGTGCTGAATGCGGAAATCACCCTTGATTATTCGCTGAACGGGTGATTTAAGTCATCGGATGAGTCTCAACGAAGTGCATCTTTTTTACTAACTATCTGTTAATTCAGAAATAACT
>JAWVZW010000182.1:0-4932 GCA_033721975.1 Balneolaceae bacterium | reverse complement strand
TGACCCGTATGGATTGCCGACAATGTTCCAGCCTGTGTCCGCTGCGGCGGTGTAGGTCACCGGAAATGTGAATTCACCGGTCGGTGTAATATTTTCCTGTCCGTTCACAGAAAGTGTTTCAGGAAGGTCGTCGTTGTAATCAGCATCACCCGGGACGTCGCCAAACACGTAGAAGAAATAGCCGCGTCCTGTTTCCATGCCATCCGACACATTTGCCGGAGCTCTCCAGCGCTGATTATCCGTGCCTTCAATGGTTTCATCATACCACAGAATATTTGGCTGTCTGTCACTGAAAGCTGTCCCCTCGATACCCTGAATTGTAAGTTCTTCGAACAGATCATTGAACGTGGAAGTGATGGGTGCACTCATCAGCTGCCATCCCTGTAAATTGATGTTCCTGAGAAAGGTAAGTGACCCGTTGTTGTAGGTAATATCGGGTGCAATGAAGTTGTTGCCCGAGGCAATGATCAGTTCACCATTCTCCAGCACCAGGGTGCCATCTACAAGAATATCCTGAAAAGTGCGAACACCGTTGATATTATTGATGATCACATTCCTCATTTCACTCAGGTTTGCAATCTGCTGCTGACCCAGATCCGGGAAATCGGCAAAATTCTGGTCCAGCCTAATTCCGAAAATAACGGTTCCTTCACTGGCATCAACCCGGTTCAAATCAAAATTTCCGCGAATCACGAGCGTATTATCATTGAGCAGCAGCGTACCCCCGCCGGTAATGGTGTCGCTGGCATCCAGTGTAATGCCTGCGCCTGCTTGCAGTTCCAGGGTATTGCCGCTCGAGATAAAAAGCTCATTTGAGTCGATCAGGTCACCCTGTGTGATCAGTACGTTATTCAGTACCTCCAGGCGCTGAGCCAGAATATTGGGTGAATCAATCACTTGCTGAGATTCACCATCCAGCCGGATAAAGGAATCATTGGTTCTGGCCAGAAAATTATCCACGGTTACGTTACCGCCCAGGTTGATTTCAACGGAGACTCCGGTTGAGAAAGAGCCTGTTCCCGTAAAGTTGCCGCGTATATCAAGAAAAGTGTCGTCCTCAATATCAAAAATCCCGTTTATCTCCGCGCTGCCTGATATCTCAATGGAATTACCGCCAAAAAGGACCAGCTCTCCGCCTGCCTGAATCTCAAGGCTACCTATGGATACGTTCAGGTCAAGGGCAGGGTAACCCGCTTGGCCTCCCGGTATGATTACAAAATCATCAGGACCGGGAACGGTACCCAGAGACCAGTTTTCGACTCTTGTCCAGTCGTTTCGCTGATTGGGAGCACCGCTGGGCTGCCAGGTGTTGGGCGCTGTGATGCCGATCCTTGGATTCTGTGGGAGTGCCGTTCCGTTGTATTGAGCAGAAATTTCTACCACTTCCCGGGTGGTTGTGGATGTTAGCAGAGCCTGATATTCCCCGCTCTGAGATGAAAAGCTAAGGGAACCCAAAGAGGCATCCGGTGTGCCCCCGGTAAGCACGCCATTCTCTGAGATTTGAACGGCTGAAAGGCTTATGGAGGAAGTGAAATCGGCAAAAACCTGGTTTGAAAATTGATCCCGTAAAATAACAGTAACAGTACTCTGAGCTACACCGTCGTTTTTTATAACTGCCGGATTCACCGAAACCTGTGAAAGGGATGGAACCGGATCGCTGGCAACCACTTCAAATGGGAGACTGGTACCGCTGACGCCAAAAAGAGTTGGATCACTCACAGAAAGGGTGATGTCATCGCCGGTAGATGTGATGGTGATCGGATGATTCTCCAGAAATCCGTTTTCTATCGTAGCAGTCCCTCCGCTGCTGATGTCAGCCTCAGAAGTGAACTCTAAATTACCGGTAAAGCTTTGTATACGGTTGCCGCTGATGTCAACAGCTTCGACGGAGATGTTGAAGGGAACACCGGCAGTCTGTATGGCCGGCGATCCGCCGTCATCCGGCAGCGTTATGATAAATCTGTCGATCTCTCCGGACACGAACTCCACATCGGTCGTGGCAAACGCTGTGCCGTTTTCAAGTGCTGTTATGGTGGCAACGTCAATGGAGTCAGCGGATGTCAGGGTTGCAGAATAGGTACCGTCATTGTTATCGTCAGCAATCAGCGAGGTTACATTGGCTACGCTTTGGTTGTTGAGAACACCGGAAGTCGTTGTCAATTCAATCGTTTCTCCCCCCGTATTTACCTGGTTCCCAAACTCATCTCTGAGAATGGCCGTAATGCTGGATGTGGATGTACCGTTGGCAACAATACGGGTGGGGTCGGCTGTTACTTCAGAAAAATTAAAATCAACGGCAGCCGGATCTATGGTAAATGCATTGGATGTCCCGGAAATAACCTGACCGGTCATGGTAGCGGTAATGGTATGCTCCCCTGAGGTGGTCAGAGAGACCGTGTGGGTACTTAATACCCCGTTTACAAAACTGGCTGTAGTTCCTCCGCCTGAAGCAATCGCACTGGTCGAGGAGATGTCTACGGTTCCGTTGAAGGTTGTTATGGTAGATCCGGAACCATTAACCGCTGTGATACGAATATCAAAGGGTACCCCTGCAGTTTGTGTTCCTATATCTGAGCCGTCAGTGGCCTGAACCAGAAAATTGGAGACCTGATCGTCTGCCAAAACCGTAACATCACCGCTGATTAAGTCAGTGATGGAGCCGGAAGAGGCTGCTGCCCGTATCGTTTTGGTACCCTGGGTGTCAAAAACGGCATCTCCAAATACGGCGACTCCATCCGAATTGGTGAGCTGATCAGTTGCAGAAAAAGAACCCGTACCGCTTTCCAGTGACAAATTGATAGAGATGCCTGAAACAGGTGCAGGGTTATTAAAGTCATCATACAAACCGATCTCTATGGGCGGAGAAATCTGCACGCCTTCAGTTACATTTTGGGGCAGAGTCAAAAACTGCATCTGGCTGGGTGCGCCCGCCTGAACTGTGACCGGGTCTGAGGTTACGGATGCCAGATCAGCCGAAGAAAATTCGATCGTAATCTGCTCGGCAGTGGTTGCAGTAAGATCGGTAAATGAAGCCAGACCGCTTGCTGATGTAACCGTAAGTGTACCCAAAAGACTTCCGCTGCCGCTCGCAATGGCTGCTGATATTTCAGTGCTATTGTCGCTGGTAGCGCGGTTTCCAAAGATATCGAGTAGTTCAATCACAGGCTGCCTGCTGAAAGCTGTACCTGCCACCGCTGTGGTTGAAGGCTGTGTCAGAATGGTCATTTGTGAAGCTTCCCGCGGAAGTACGGTGATGGTGCCGGATGGATTTAAGGTTGCTCCACCGTAGAAAGCCTGAATATTCGCCGATCCTGTCAGCTCGGATGAAAAGAAAGCACTTCTAAGATTTGAAGCGGGTGTAAGATTATTCTGGCTGAGGCCGCCCGTTAAATTGATAAGCCTCCAATCCGTCGCCCCGGCCAGAGCAATGTTTTCAATAAAATTTCCTCCGGCATCCCGCGCGATTGAATAAACCTGAAAAGTCTCTGCAGCAAGAAGAGATTGTGCCGAGACGATGGTTCCGGAACCATCCGGTGCGGTTTCCACATTTACCTCCTGTATGCTGCCGGGCACCGTGCTGAGATCCCCGTAATTGATGCCGGTGGGAGCGGTTGATCCGGTATTGGTAATCTGGCCGGTATTGGGTACGGAAGTCGAGGTCGGTATCAGCTCCAGCCCTGTCAGGGTTACACGTCCGGGTCCCTGACCCGCTCCCCTGCTACGGCTCGCAGATGTAACCCTGAACACTGCCTGACTGGCCGAAATAGATTCGAATTCAACAATCAGACTTGTATTCTGTGCACCTACCGGTGCAATGTTAACTGTGATATCGGCTGCGGTAAGAGCTGAATTCCACTCAAAACCTGAAGGCAAGGTTAAAATTATTGAACCGTTATTAACGAGTTGACCTGTAGCGGTCTCCCGGATGGTGGGCCCGCTGATGGATGTATATGTACCATCGATGACCGTATCAATGGAAATATTGCTTCCGCCCGTTGCTTTAATTACGTCTTGGGCGTTTGCTGAGCGCACTCCTCCCATCAGGGACAGAAATATCAGTCCAAGTACAGCATAGCAGATTGGATTGGACTTTCTCATATGTACATTACACCAGGAGTAAAGGTGTAGCAAATGAAGGTGCAGATTTTATTTTGTTATAAAATAGTGATTATGTACTCTTTTACGGAATTAAAATCGCTTATAATAGGACGCTCAAAACCGCTTTTTGTTACCATTTGGCTCGATATCGTAATATCTAAGCATTAAACATAAATAATTTGATATGAAGGGAGTTATCCTGGCAGGAGGAACCGGGTCTCGATTGTTTCCACTCACAAAGGTAACCAACAAACATCTTCTTCCGGTCGGATATAAACCGATGATCTATTATCCGATCGGTAAGCTTGTTGAGGCCGGTATCGATGAAATTCTGATTGTAACCGGAACCGATCATATGGGGGATGTCGTGAATCTTCTGGGTTCCGGTAAGGAGTTTGGCTGCCGCTTTACCTACAAGGTTCAGGATGAGGCAGGTGGAATAGCGCAGGCACTGGGCCTGGCAGAAAATTTTGCGGGCAATGAACCAATGACGGTCATTCTGGGGGATAACATTTTTGAAGCAAATATCAGCGATGCCGTAAACAATTACACGGGCAGTGGTGCGCAAATATTGATCAAAAAAGTGCCGGATCCGGGCCGTTTTGGCGTTCCTGAACTGGATGGGGATAAAATCATCTCCATTGAGGAGAAACCCGATCACCCAAAATCGGAGTATGCGGTGACCGGTATTTACATGTTTGACTCGGATGTATTTGAAGTGATTAAACATCTCACTCCATCCGACAGGGGTGAACTGGAAATAACGGAAGTGAACAACCACTATATCCGTCAGGGAAAAATGAAGTGGTCTGTTCTGGAGGGTTGGTGGACCGA
>JAWVZW010000181.1:0-4959 GCA_033721975.1 Balneolaceae bacterium | reverse complement strand
CTAATCGGTCTCCCGTTGGTGATGTTCCCTCGCCCGAGTGCTGAAGATATTGGATAGAGTCACCAACAGAGGATTCCGGAGTAAACCGGATCCGGTCGCCGTTCCAGGTAAATGATCCTGCCTGATTACCGGAATTTAGATGACGGATCGTTAATTGGAAGCCACCAATTTCAAGTCTTTCACTTTCAATCCGTACAGAGATAGGATATTCCCTGCCGGGTTGATAACGCTCCGGAAAGCCGGTCACCGTAAGGCTTCCGCCTTCCATATTGAGGTCGTAATCAAAATGGCAGGAGTGACAGGTTGCCTCACCAAAACCGCCGGTAAAGGGTCCGTCAAGATGATCAGGATTGGATAAGGCCGGTGATTCTGATCTCGCTTCAACAGGGCCGGCCTCTTTTGTTTGATCAAGAATGGCTCCCAAAACAAGCGGGAAAAGAATGATCGAAATGATTTTTATCAGATGCTGCATGAGCCGGTCTCAGGATGATGAACAGATGCTGCCATGATGTATCCGATACACCGGAACCGTGAATTTATTCGGTCCCGGATCATCGAATACTCTGATAGCACAAAGTGTAATTATATTATAAGGTTGATGGCCTTAGTCGCTTACAACCAACCGTCCGATATGACCGGTGTCTGTGCCAAACCAGAGTGAGTTGGTTCGTTCGTCGTAGTCCATATGGCGGATAGACCCCTCTCCGCTTGGAATTTCAATTGAGGCAACAAATTCTTCGCTGCTGGCATCAAAGGCCACCAGCTTGTTGGGACTGAGTCCGCTGGCTGATAACCAGATCCGGTCTTTGTGATCCGTTGTTACGGCATAGGGACGGGATTCATCACCATCGGGCATATCCCATTCCGTTACTTCGCCCGTATCGGGATTATAGCGGCCAATTTTACCGGCGGCGTAATCACCATACCAAACCATGCCATCGGATGTAACATCCAGACGGCGCGGCCGAATCTCTTCCCTGGGTAGTTCTATCTCTGTGAGTTCCATGGTAGCAGGGTCTACCGTTGCCAGTTTGTTGGTTCCAAACAGTGCAATCCATGGGCGCGACATATCCGGCGCCATACGTATTCCATAGGGGCGGGCCCTCTCTGTAGGAACGGCAATCACGCGGGTTTCACCCGTGGTTACGTTGAAGTGTCCAACTCCGTTACCTCCCTGGGCTGTGAACCAAAGATTTCCATCCTCATCAAAAGCAAAGGTATGGGGATCCCGTGCATGTTCATCCTCCATCATATACTTCGTGACCTCGCCGGTTTCAGGGTCCATTTTTCCGATGTGACGTGCACGGTTGCCTGTGTACCAAACGGTTCCGTCATCAGCTACCACGACGGTGTGCGGACCGGCTCCGTCTTCCAGAGGCAGGCGCCTGAACTCTTCGGTTTTAGGGTCAAAATGTCCTACATAGTGTTCCCGTTGCCCGGCAAAGTAGACCGTACCGTCAGGTGCCACGTACGGATCACGGGACCTGGAATCGTCAAACGGCACGTTCCACTCTTCCAGTTCGATGATAACATCCGATTCCTGGGCCATGGATCTGTCAGGCTCAGTACCGGGATCAGGATTCTCAGGTAAAAAGAAAAGTGCTGCAATAAGGAATGGAAATATCAATTTCATCTCGGTAGGATTGGGTTTATTGCAATGATTGATAATTAAAGTGTGTACTGTTGCAAATGTCGTTAAAATCAGGCGGTTTTGTTGTAAAAAATCTTTCCATACGGGCGCTATTCAATGATTATTTAAAAAAGATTCATTCCATGCATCGATTCTATTTTTGAAATATGTACAGTGACAGAGAGTATGCCTTGCGTACATTGCGGTCATTAAGTATCATGGCCTCATCATAATCAGATAAAACTTTTGAGTACATCATGAAAGAATCGGGAAATTCAGACGGTGTAAATCAGTATAGCCACTCTTTTTTCGGTCACCCCAGAGGCCTGGCAACCCTCTTCTTTACGGAAATGTGGGAGCGATTCAGCTACTACGGTATGAGAGCGATTTTGGTGCTCTTTATGGTGGATGCCATTAACCGTGGCGGACTTGGGCTGGATGACCGGACGGCAACAGCGATTTATGGTCTCTACACAATGTTCGTATACCTGCTGGCACTTCCTGGAGGCTGGCTGGCTGACAAATTTTTTGGCCTCAGAAATGCCATATGGTACGGAGGGATCATTATTACGCTTGGCCACTTTAGTATGGCTATTCCCGGGAACACCACATTTTACCTGGGGCTCGTGCTCATCGTGATTGGTACCGGTCTGCTTAAACCGAACATCAGCAGTATTGTGGGCGGGCTCTATGCTGATAATGAACAGGCCCGAAGGGATGCAGGATTTTCAATCTTTTATATGGGTATCAACATCGGTGCCTTCATAGCGCCGCTGGTAACCGGTTATCTTGGCGAGGGGATCAACTGGCACTACGGATTTGGAGCTGCGGGTGTAGGGATGCTGCTTGGGCTCATTCAGTATAAGGCCACGGAAAAATACCTGGGTAATGTGGGCATCAGACCGGAAACCACATTGACTCCCGAAAATCAGGAAAAATTGTTCAGTAAAATCCGAATCGGTCTTTGGGTAACCGGCGCCCTGTTTGTGCTAATGTTTGCCGCAATAAGCAGCGGATATATAACCATTGATCCGGTAGCCATCGCCGATGCATCCGGACTGGTCATCTTTCTGCTGGTGCTGGCCTATTTTGCCTATGTGTACATAGCGGAAGAACTAACCAGCGATGAAAAGAAAAAAATCGGAGTCATAGCGGCTCTGTTTATCTTTTCGGCGATCTTCTGGTCCGGCTTTGAGCAGGCTGGATCTTCCCTGAACCTGTTTGCCGAACGATACACAGACCGTGAAATTTTTGGATGGCTGATGCCTGCCAGCTGGTTGCAGTCCGTGAACCCAATCTTTATCATTACGCTGGCCCCTATTTTTGGATGGCTCTGGGTCTGGCTGGCAAAGAAAAATCTTGAACCTTCCACGCCTGTTAAATTTGCGCTGGGGCTGATCTTTCTGGGTCTTGGTTTCCTGGTGATGATGTTCGCATCCTATTATGTGGTAGGCGGAAATCAGGTACTCCCTACCTGGTTGATCATGACCTATCTTCTCCATACGACCGGTGAACTTTGCCTGAGCCCGGTGGGCCTCAGCGCCGTCACAAAACTGTCTCCGAAGAAACTGGTCGGACAGATGATGGGTATCTGGTTTATGTCGATTGCCTTTGGAAATCTGATCGCCGGACGTGTTGCGGGTCAGTTTGACGAGGCTTCTATTGAGGCCGATCCGACACTGCTTCCCGATCTTTTCTGGATCATTGTGATGACGACGGTAGGCGGCGGACTCATACTGCTTCTGTTCAGCAAGCCGATCCGTAAACTTATGGGCAACATCCACTAGGCAGCAAACTTTTATTTAAACCGTGGGGGAAGCCAAAGTCACCATACTTCAGGCTTCCTTCTGGCTGTGGATTCACACCACTATATTTGATCTTATCTTTATAAAACACGATTTACAGCCCTCAGAACAGTAAAATCGTGTGTGCATGGTTGGATTTGGTTCATCCGGCATCAAATGCAGACCATTATTGGTGCTCTTTTTTACCGTCCCTCCCTAAGACTATTACAGGATGCCCCAATCGGGAATAACCCTATACAAACTTCCGGGCAAATTGGGCATAATGACCCTTGACCGGAGGACCCGGTTACCTAGCATTTGAAAGGATTTATGAATTAATCGGAGCATATTATGCAGACTGTAATTGAAGAAAAAGCGGTATTTACGTTTGGTGGCGGCGGAGCTGAAGGTGATCGGAATATGAAACAGCTCCTGGGCGGTAAGGGAGCAAACCTGGCTGAGATGTCATCAATCGGTCTACCCGTGCCTGCAGGATTTACCATTTCGACAGAAGCTTGCCATTACTACTCGACTCATGATGGCCAATGGCCAAGAAATTTAAAAAGCAAGGTTAAGGAAGGCATTCACTTTATTGAGGAAAAAATGGGTACCCGATTTGGCGATTCGGAACATCCCCTTCTGGTATCCGTCCGTTCGGGTGCGGCAGTATCCATGCCGGGGATGATGGATACCGTACTGAACCTTGGTTTGAATGACAATACTGTGGAAGCCATGGTTCGCCATACCAACAATGAACGCTTTGCTTACGACAGCTATCGCCGTTTCATCGATATGTTTGGCGGCGTTGTGATGGGAATCCCCCATGAAAAATTTGAGTATGCCCTTGAGGATCTCAAAGAAAGCAAAGGGGTGAAAGATGACACGGAACTGGATACTGAAAGCCTGAAAGAGCTGGTTGACCGGTATAAGGCGGTCTATCGAAAAGCTACCGGGTTTATGTTTCCGGATGATCCGTTTGAGCAGCTTGAAAAGGCTATTAATGCGGTTTTTGAGTCCTGGGATAGCGACCGGGCTGTAAAATACAGACGCATCAATCATATAACAGGGCTGCTTGGCACCGGCGTAAATGTTCAGGCCATGGTCTATGGTAATATGGGTGATGACTGTGCTACCGGGGTCTGTTTTACACGGAATCCATCCACCGGAGAGAACCGCCTTTACGGGGAGTTCCTGATCAATGCACAGGGTGAGGATGTGGTTGCCGGAATCCGTACGCCACAGGATATCAAATCCCTGCAAAATGTAATGCCGGAGGCATATCAGGAACTTGTGGGTTACGGCAAGAAACTGGAGAAGCACTACGGAAACATGCAGGATATCGAGTTTACCATTCAAAAGGGCAAACTTTACATACTGCAAACCAGGAACGGAAAACGGACCGGACATTCAGCTATCAGAATTGCCACGGATATGGTGGCGGAAGGACTGATTGATAAGAGCAAAGCTGTAAAAAGTCTTGTGGAGCCGGGTCACTTGGATCAGCTGCTTCATCCGCAAATTGACCAAAACAGCACAGACGGTAAT
>JAWVZW010000180.1:0-4997 GCA_033721975.1 Balneolaceae bacterium | reverse complement strand
GTCTGCACACCAGGCTACATGGGGCAAGCGCTGGCAGGGTATCAGGGTCATTCAAAATAACGGTGAAAAATTAACAAAGCTGCGCTCACTGGGCCGGACCGCTTTGAAATTCATTCCCTGGGAACTGGCTCATACCTGTATATGGCAGATTAATTACGGCTCTCGTGAGTACGAAAACCTTATCATGATTGGATTTATACTTGTATGGGTCTGGGTGGGCATTTATCTGTTGACTCTTTTGATCAACCCCAAAAACCAAGCACTTTATGACAAGATTGCAAAGACATGGGTTGTGCAAAGCTGATCTTTTATGAACCATTCCGCAGATCACAATGGCCGGAAATATTACATAACAAACATTTTGGGAGGCTCTTATGCCCTTACATAACAATAGTGCTGAACTGGCAACAGGCTGGATAGAAGCGTGGATCCGTATGGACCTGGAATGGCTTAGGAAACGACTGGCTCCCGACTTTGTCCATATAAGTCCTTTTGGGAGACTTGAGGGACGAGATCATTACCTCGAAACGGTTGAACCCATGGCCCGTAAAAGCGTGCAGGAGCTCAGGATTGTAGATGTGATCGGCCAGGGAAATCAAGCAGCCGTTTGGTTCGAAAACCACACACCCAACGGCGTGATCCCCTCCTGCGACTGGGTTCGTATTGATGACGGTTTGATTAAGGAAATCCATTCATTCTATGACAGTTCGAAGGTGCGTAAAACTCTATCCGATGAAGAGCAGAAAAATCTAAGCGACTCCTAAAATCAATGCGTACTGTACACTTATTTATTCTGATCTTCAGTTTATCCCTGATCCCTCTTATTTTTGGCATTGAAAGTCTGCTTCTCTTCGTGCTTCCCGGCGGTCTTCCGCTTGGAACACTTCTCGCCGCCATCGCCCTGATTACGGGGTCTGCCATCCCAATGGTTCAAAGTAATTCTAACTCTATACTGTGGTGGATTAGTGTAATCATACTCATCCCGGCCATTCTATGGCTACCGCTGGGCATCTATCTGTCCGGAAATGCAGCGCTCAATTTTGTACAGGATGCCACTGACTCCCTGTTCTTCTGGCGTTTTACAACGGGACTTGCAGTGCTTATGATTGCCTCTATTCTCTGGACGGCTGTAGAGGTTTACCAGGCTCGCCGGGATTGAGAATCATCCTATTAAATCAAACACCATATTGCTTACAGAATGGAATCGTTGAGCTTTCATCTCTTCAAATTGTAACTATACAGGTTAGGCTGCGTACAGTCCTTCATGAAAGATCAAAAAACAAAAAATATCGCCATCGGCGCCGGTCTTGGGATTATACTTGGAGCTGTGTTTGGCAGTGCTGCATTCGGCCTTGTACTGGGAGCTGCTGTCGGAGCTTTTGCAGGACCTAAGATCCGGAGAAAACTTGCTTCCCGGTCTTATTACTAAGCTTTCAGTGCTATTTATTCAATGAAATAATTATGGCATACGACAAAGGTTTAGCTCACCGGTTAGAGGAATACTTCGAGGGCCGATCCGAAGTTGAGAGTAAGAAAATGTTTGGCGGGCTGTGCTTCATGGTGAACCGTCACATGTGCTGCGGCATTGTCGGCGACACACTTATGGCCAGAGTCGGGCCTGATCAATACGAAGAGTGCCTTTCCCATCAACACTCCCGGGAAATGGATTTTACGGGGAGAGCCATGAAAGGGTTGGTCTATGTTGCTCCCGAAGGTATTACGGCTGATAAAGACCTGAAATACTGGATTCAGCTTTGTGAACGATTCGTAGAATCCCTGCCTCCCAAGTAATCCATACAATACAGCACCAGCTGGCCTAAATTGTTGTATCTGAACCATTAATTTAGCTACATTTCTAATACCCTAAATTGCATTTCTTTACATCGGGTATCCACATTTTTCCGTGAAATTGGAGAAATTGAATGAAATGGATCTATAAACTGCCGGTTGCATCCCCTCATCAAATCAATGGCCAGCTATGATCAGATTCTTTAAAAAGCTCCGTCTTCAGTTTCTCACAGGCAATAAAATCCGTAAGTATCTTTTATATGCTATTGGTGAAATCATTTTGGTTGTAATAGGTATTCTGATTGCGCTGCAAATCAATAACTGGAATACCCAAAACTCACAGCAGACCGAAATCAGGGAGATTGCTCAGTCTCTCGTAAATGATCTCGAAGAAGACATCGTCATGTTTCAGGCGAGAAGAGATCAGATGGTCCAGATCATCAGCAGGTTAGACAGCTTATCCACTTACGTGGCAGGAAAGGATATTGAAAACATATCCAATATTGATTTTATCTGCTTAACCTGGAATCTGTTATATATGCCGTTAAACTGGAACCGGGCAACCCTTGATCAGATGAAAAACTCCGGCAGTCTTCACTTCATTAAGAATTCCGATCTCATCAAAAAAATCAGCAGCTATGATGCACTTACCCGGCATCTGGATGAAGATTATCTGAATGACAAAGCAAAGTCTGAGAATGCGATTCAACTCATAAATAAAGTGACCAACAATAACTATCCCAATATGAATCAACTAAGGGAGAATGTATTCTTAAAAATCAACAATCTCGAGTACGACGAGTTTTGGATGTTTTCAGAACCTGAATACAATAGAGCAAAGGAATATCAGCTTAAATTGATTTCTACAGACATTAATGAAGTACGCGAGGCAATCAACAGCCTTACCCGGTTGCAATTCCATTATACTATTCGAACTGAGGCCGAAGCGGCACGGCTTGAACAGAGCGCTCAGGAAATCATTTCTATTTTGAAGGAAATGTATTTTGATTAAATGACTTACCAATGGGTTGAAGAAACTTCTAATCCCTTGGAGTTCAGAAATCAATGTATTCGATTACAAAATTACATGACTCTCCGATAGCATGAATATATTCATAGATAGTCTTAATACAGGAAAGATTGTAAAACTTCTTCTATTCGCCACTCTACTCCTCTTCACTCTCTCATGTTCGGAGAATGAGATTGACGATTTCGACTTTCTTATCGGTACATGGAAGGTTGAAAATCAGAACCTGTATGAAACCTGGAACCGGGTCGATGAAAATGAGCTCAGAGGCCGTGGTTATAGAATTGTCGAGAATCAGGAAGTCACATTTGAAACCCTGGCAATAAAGCTCATTGATAATCAGGTGGTTTATGAAGCAACCGTTCCCGAACAAAATGAGGGCGCTACGATTCGCTTTTTATTAAATCCTGAAATTGAAGCCCGTTATTCCTTTGAAAATCCTGACCATGATTTCCCCAAAAAAATTCAGTACCTGAAGATTTCAGATAATGAAATCATGGTGAGTGTGATGGGTGATGAAGGTGAAGGTTTTGAACTCAAAATGATCAAACAGAGCTGATATTTATTATATGCAGGTTGAACATATTCATATCATCTGAAATCAATGATTACTATTCGTCAATTCAAGCCCGGTGACTGGAAAGATGTTAAAACTCTGAGGCTTAGAGCATTAAGAGACTCACCTCAAGCATTTACTGAAACTTTATCGGAAGCCACAGAAATGTCCGATTCTATGTGGAAGAAACGAATTGAGCAAAACTCCGAAGGGAAAACCTCTTATGGAGTACTAGCCTCTGATCATGATAAACTGGTTGGAATGGCTGTAGGATTACGAGATCAGATAGATATACCAAAAGCACAGTTGGTAGCAATGTGGGTTTCGCCGGATTACAGGGGAAAGGGAATCGCAAAGTCATTGGTTGAAAGTATATCAGCGTGGGCAAAAGATTCCGGGTGCCAAAAGCTGGTTACCTGTGTTACAGTTCAGAATGCTCAGGCAAAACACTTTTACACTAAAATGGGATATGATCTGTTGCCGGATCAAAACTGCAACGAAATTCACTTACAACTACCGCTTAACACTTGAAGCCATTTACCATTCAAACACAGAACTTGAAATAATGAGTGATAACATTGAGCATTACTTTAGGGAAGTACCTGAAAATCGGAGTAATAGAATTCAATCCCTGCATTCCCTCATTATATCCCTGTACCCTGAAGCCGAAGTGGATATGACATACAAAATGCCAACCTATAAAGTTGGTGAAGGCTGGGTGGCGCTGGCGAATCAGAAAAACTACATCTCTCTATATACCTGCGGGTATCATCACATCGAATTATTCAAGAAGAAACACCCAAACATCAAGACGGGCAAAGGATGTATTAATTTCAGAGACAAGGATCCGATTCCGGTTAAAGATATTGAAAAGGTTATCAGGCACGCGATAGAACATCCGAAACCGGAAAAGAATGCATGAAACTTCTTTTTAAACCAGAAGATACACAATCAGAAAGCTGCTAACGGAAGCCGCCAGTCCCACCATAAAGATATTATAAGCCACTCTGAGCAGCTTGAACTTCTTGGATAGAACAACGCCAAGACTGTGCAAATCCCGTGTCATGGTATTGTAGAGGCGCTCGCTGTCCGACATCAATTCTTCCAGTCCGATCACATACTCATCCCGGTCCATGGTATAAAAATTGCCGAAAAACAGGATATTCGACCGGTTGGAACGCACATCTTCCAGGGTCACTTTTTCGTTGCTGACACGCGGCCTGGCAGCCAATACGGAGTAGATCAGCGACAGCAAACAAGTAATGAGCAGGACTGCAGCGGGCAGTGCCAGTGAGGAGTTCGAGGTGATCTGCGCCGGCAGGGATGCGATCATGATGGAAATGATAATTCCGTTGATGCTGATCATGATGTTCGACTTGTTGTCTGCAATTGCGCTCAGTTCGATATGATTACGGTATGAGGTGCGGAACATGTCTGACACTCCGCGCTTGAGGGATCCCAGTCCCTCATCTGAAGAATCACCTTCCTTATCGTCTCCGGATTCTTCCTCAAACATATCTTTTCCGGCCTGAGGCATGGACTCATAAACCAGGGAATAGAGGTTTACCGGCATTGATACATTTTTCAGATTATGCTCTCCGCAGGATTCAACCCGTATACCCGGGT
>JAWVZW010000179.1:0-5027 GCA_033721975.1 Balneolaceae bacterium | reverse complement strand
GTTATAAGGGCTGCGTGAGTGCAGGGTGCAAGCGTTCAAGGTTGAAGGTTGAAGGTTTAAAGTTTTGGTCTCTCCCATAGTTAAAAAACCTTTTCTCTTTCTTCCTTGACTGATCATCAATCGTACTTATCACACGTTCACTCTTTCCGCCTGCAGATCATCCGGTGAACAGCAGATTCCGGAATGAAGCGTTAAGAAGAAAATCACACCGGTGAGATTCAGTCAATTGGGATAATTCAGATGGACCCTTGATTTTCTTTAGCGTAATGAAGGGAGATGCCATCCGAGGATCTGCTCGCTGGTGATTTTCCCATTGGGATGCCTATGGCGTTGAGTACTTTTGATCACTCAAAAGTACCATTAATGACTATTCAACAATTTTGGGATTAAACGTTATTTAATAACCTCTAAAGAAACCCCTCGAAACATCAAAAGGCGTTGATAACAACCGCGCCTCGGGGTTCAGAATGGGACACCTTTCTACCCCGGGCTTAGGCCCGGGGCTATTTATATTTAATGCTATCAGCGTTGGGTTTTTGATATGGTTTGACTTCAATTCAGGTAACTTCGCCCATCTCACATCACTCATCGTCCATCACACATCGCTTATCACCCATCTTTTTCTGAAGAAAACTGTTTCATCGCCAGATTCAACAAGACAATCCCCGCAAAGCAACAGATCGCGATCAACAACACGTCTGTGATATAATTTGCCCAATAGCTTTCAAATGGATCAATGTTATTAACCAGCGTTTTATATACAATGAACCCAATCATTGCCCCGAAAAATATTTTCCAGAATTCTCGTTTTTTCATAAACGCATTGCTTTTACAGGTTGAGCACCTTTTTTACAAAAAATTAAAACATCATCTCGACAGTATAGAGTACCGGTACTGTAATTTCCAATACAGTTACCTTATACAATCTCACCTTTCTTCTTTTAATAATCACTGGTCCTTTACCCGTAAAGATGCCGAATGGGTCGTCCCCTGTGAAGATGTAAAATTATCATAATTGATCAGTTACGGACACGCACCGGCACTTGATGAATGATTTATTTGTTATTTTGATTAGTAGTCTTCACCCAAGAAACGAATGTTATGAAACTCAAGAAAAAATACATCTACCCGGCCGTTCTGCTTGCCATCCTCTTTGTGACATGGCTTACCGTTGGTGCAGAATCTTCAGAGGAACCTGTCCTCTACACGCAGCCCGCTGTTGGATACTTTGAAGTGACCATCACCTCAAGCGGTGAATTGCAGGCTCAGAATTCCACCAGCATTACCGCACCCGAGAACATGCGCCGGTTTCGGATCAACAACGTACCGATCCTCAACCTGGTAGATGAAGGGACGGTCGTGGAAAAAGGTGAATTTGTTGCCGAACTCGATCGATCCAGCCTCTCAAACACTTTGCAGGATGCCCTGCTGAGCCTTGAGGAAGAAGAGACACAACTGGAGCAAGCACGCCTAGATACCGCCCTAACCCTATCGGCAGCAAGAAATAACATTGTAGACCTGGAGTATGCAGCCGAACAGGCACAACTGGTGGTTGAGCAGTCGCAATATGAATCCCCGGCCGTTCAGCGACAGGTCCAGATTGAACAGGAACAGGCTCAGCTTCGACTTAAGCAGGCTCGCGAAAATTATCAGACGCAGGTCCGCCAGGCCGAAGCCAATGTACGACGGCGGCAAACTGAAGTGCAGGAAGAAAGAAACGACGTACAGCGTATCCGGGAGATCCTGGACCAGTTTACCATCTATGCACCCGAAAATGGCATGGTGATTTACAAGCGAAACAGGGACGGTTCCAAGGTGAAAGAGGGCAGCTCTATCAGTGCATGGGATCCGGTCGTGGCAGAACTACCCGATTTCAGCGTGATGGAATCACTGACCTACATCAACGAAGTGGATATTCAGAAAGTCCGTGTGGGTCAGCGGGTGGATATTGGCTTGGATGCAATGCCGGAAAAAGAACTAACGGGACAGGTCACCAGCGTGGCCAATATCGGAGAGCAGCGGCCCAACTCAAATTCTAAAGTGTTTCAGGTAACCATTCGCGTGAATGAATCGGACAGCACCCTTCGTCCGGCTATGACCACCAGCAACACCATCCATATCAGCTCCGTGGACAGTGCACTCTATGTACCGCTTGAAACCATCCATACGTACAACGATATGGACATTGTATATAAGAGAGAGGGACAAAGCCCTGTAATGCAGGAAATTGTCATGGGAATGATGAATGAGAATAACGTGGTCATTCTGGAGGGCGTCGATATTAGCGACCGCCTCTATCTCTCCATGCCAACCGATACCACAGGTATAGAACGCAGAACCCTGCCAACGGAGATTCTGCAGGAGTATGAGCAACCCGAACAGATTGCAAGGCAGGAATAAATACGGTAATCACGAACCATTTTTCATCCGCAAAGACAATTCCCATTCTGAACTAACAACGACCTTCTTTTGCTGAGAAAACTAAGCTATAATTTTGATATTGCACTCGATGCGATCAAGCAGAACGCGACGAGGTCTTTTCTTACCTCTCTGGGTATTATTTTTGGTGTGGCTTCCGTCATCGCGATGCTCGCAATTGGTCAGGGAGCCCAGCAGGAAGTTCTTCAGCAGATGCAGCTTTTGGGGACCAACAACGTAATTGTGGAGCCGGTGGTCCGTCAGGTAGAAGGTGAAGTACAGGAAGCAACCGGTCCCGTTCAGGAGGAGAACCGCTACTCTCCCGGATTGACGCTGCAGGATATGGAAAGCATTGTTACCAACATTTCCAATATTGAGTCGGTCAGCCCGGAGATTGTATTCGATACCGAATTTATCCGGAACGGACGGCTTCGGTCCGGTAAACTGATCGGCGTAAGCAAAGAGTATTTTGACATCAACAGCTTTAGTTTTGCCTCCGGTGGGACCTTTACCGATATCCAGGTCAGGGATGCGGAACCGGTTTGCATTATTGGCTCCGACATTGAAAACCGGTTTTTCGCAGGTGAACAGGCTCTTGGCAAACAGATTAAAGCCGGCAATATCTGGTTTACGGTTGTGGGTGTGTTGGAAAAACGGGAAATAAGTACAGAGAACATCGAAAATCTGGGCATCCGCAATTACAACCTGGACATCTTCACACCGGCAACCACAGCGCTTCTCAGATACCGGAACAGAGGTTTGATCACCGGCCAGGATATTCAATCAGCAGCGGCTAATGATGGTTCGGAAAACGCACAGAATATCACCAATCCAAACTATCATCAGCTCGATAAATTGATCATTCGGGTGAGCGACAATCAGTTCAGTGTGCCAATATCTGATGTAATCCGCAGGATGCTGACCCGCAGGCACAATGGGGTGATCGATTTTGAAGTCATTGTCCCCGAACTGCTGCTTCAGCAGGAGCGCCGCACGCAGACCATTTTCAATATCGTCCTCTCCTCCATCGCATCCATCTCCCTGATTGTCGGAGGTATCGGAATCATGAATATCATGCTGGCATCGGTCGTGGAAAGGATCAAGGAGATCGGAGTACGCCGTGCAGTTGGTGCCCTGAAAGAGGATATTAAATACCAGTTTTTAACCGAAGCTCTCGCCATCTCCATATCCGGGGGAATTGTGGGCATTATCCTGGGAATTGCCTTCAGCTATCTCATTGAAATTACGGCAGGCATTCAAACCATCGTGACGCTGTATTCCATCATGATCTCCTTTTTTGTGGCGATGAGTATCGGTGTAATTTTCGGCTATTTTCCGGCCAAGCGTGCCGCCGAGCAAGATCCTGTCAAGTCCCTGCATCATGAATAAATTCTTTCGTTATCCTCTGATTCTCTTCTTTCTCCTGGTCATGTCTCCTGCCATACCTGTTTTTCAGGGACAGATGCAGGCCCAGGAGCTGGACCTCGGAACGCTGACCCTTCAGGAGGCTATTCAGATTGCCCAGGAGAACAGCCCTGTGGCCCGGGCCAATGTCTACTCGCTGATTTCCAGCCGTTCGGCATTCCGCTCATTTCAGGCAGACCTCTACCCCAGTCTCTCTTTCAGCGGTGATGCACCCAACTTCAATAAAAGCATCTTTACAAACCGGCTGGATGACGGAACGCTTACATTTGCTTCCCAGCGTCAATCGGATGCATCTGCGTCCATCAGCATTGACCAGAATATTCTGCCTACCGGCGGTCGCTTATCGGTTTCTTCCGGCCTGACACGCCTCGGAATTTTTGCAGGAGAAAACACGTATCGCTGGCAAAGTACCCCGCTGGTTGTGGGTTTGCAGCAGCCACTTTTTCAATTCAATCAGCTGAAGTGGCGAAACCGTTTGGAGCCGCTTCGAATTGAGATCGCCGAGAAGGAGTTTGTGGAGGAGATGGAAGCACTTGCTGTTCAGGTCACGGACGGTTTTTTTGAAATTCTGCTGGCCCGAATCAATCTGGAAAATTCGGAATTTAATGTTGCCCGGAACGACTCCATCTACACGATCTCCCAGGGCAGATTTCGGGTGGGAAGTATTGCTGAAAACGATCTGCTTCAGACCGAGTTAGCGCTTCGAAATGCGGAATCCTCGCTAACCAGATCACGGATTGAGTATCAGCGCGCGCTCAACAATTTTAAAATTCTGCTGGGCTACACCACCGATGTGTCATTGAGCCTGGAGGCTCCCGATAACCTTCCGGATGTAGACGTCAACATTGAATTGGCCAAACAGCTGGCGTATGAAAACAACAGTGAAGCGCTCAGTTACCGCTTCAATGAAATTGCTGCCGACCGGGATTTTGAGGAAGCTAAGAGGCAGGCCGGGTTTTCTGCAACCCTTCAGGCGAATTTCGGATTAAACCAGACCTCTGAAAATTTCAGGGATCTGTACTCCGATGCGGAGAACCGGCAGTTCGTGACGGTCGGGTTCAATATTCCCATCTATAACTGGGGCAAAGCGAGAGCAGAGGTAAACGCAGCCCGGAACCAGCAGCGTCAGGTGGCCAACAGCATTGAGTATCAGCGAAATCAGTTCCTGCAGGAGGTGGAATACC
>JAWVZW010000178.1:0-5080 GCA_033721975.1 Balneolaceae bacterium | reverse complement strand
AGAAATCCGTCGTTCAAAGTCAGAATTTCTTCATCCAAATTGATGGTTGACGTTTGGTTCAGGCTCAGACTGAGATTATTGAAATAGTTTACATTATTCATATTTACGCTGAGCGATTCCAGCTCCGCATCCACCTCAGACTCAATGTTTTCAGCAAATCTAAGTGATATACCGGCATCCAAACCCCGAACACCGACCCTGGAATTGCTTACCGAATCAATGTATGTAACGGCACTCTCAGAGAGTGTAAATCCGGAAACAGAGAGTTCATAGCCACCCTGCTCATCAATCTGTTCCGGTTCATCCTCACTCAGCAGGAAGTCGATATTTGTGGTAGAATCAGCCCGAACGGTATAAAAGAGCATGGGACGAACCAATTGCAGCCTGGAAATCGACAGTTCATCCCGAAGAAGCGGGAAAAGGTCTACGGAAACCAGAAGCTGTTCCGAGGAAAACAAAGAGTCACCCCTTTCATCCGGTACAAAAATTCTCTCAGCCTCAACGCCAAATTTTGGAAAGGTTCTGAAAAATGTCAGTGACAGTCTTTCAACCTGAAGATCAGCACCGGTGGCATCCTGAATACCGGGTACGATCATCTGGCGAAGCCGTTCATCATTGAAGTAGATATTGAGTGCAATCAGCACCACGATGATAAACCCGAGAATGGCAGCCAGTATTTTGAGAGAAGTCCTCATAAGTCTCCTTGATTCTATCTGATTGAATTAATTGGTGTGTTTACAAGTATAGCCGGTCGCCTGTTGACTGATTATGGATGAACTTCTGATGCTTCATCCCCTATCAAAGGAACCGGCATGGTGCGTGGTTCGGTTTGCCAGACGACTTAATTTAAAACTAAATTAAGTAAGGAATTATTACGAAAGACGGTCCAGTGCCGTATCAATTCTTTTCAGTACAACGTCCTTACCGATCAGCTCCATTGATTCAAATAAATCGGGACCAAAACCCTGACCTGTCACAGCAATTCTGAGCGGCATCATCAGTTTGCCAAAGCCAACATCATTTGCCTCTATAACTTCCTCAAGTGATTTTTTCAAAGATGCTGCAGTGAAATCAGATTCTGAAAGCCCGTTAATTTTTTCCCGATATTGTTCAACCAGCTCTCCGCTGTCATCTTTCCATTTTTTGAGCGCTTTTGGATCATACTCCTCCGGATCCCGGAAGAAAAACAAGCCCATTTCAATCAGCTCATCCAGCCTTGACACCCTCTCCTTAAGCAAACCAACCGCTTTTTGGAGATGTTCATCATCTGTAAGCTCTACACCATGTTCCTCCGCAATCGGCTTCAGACGTTCAGCAAGCTGCTTATCAGACTGTTCGCGGAGATAGTGTTCATTATACCAAAGGAGCTTTTTATGATTAAATACGGCCCCACCCTTGCTTACCCTTTCCAGTGAAAAAAGTCTGCAAAGTTCTTCCAGTGAATGTATTTCACTGTCATCACCCGGACTCCAGCCCAGGTAGGCCAGGAAATTAACCAGTGCTTCGGGTTCATAATGCAGATTGATGTAATCGCGTGTATTTACGGGAATCCCTTCCTCTTCCGCTTTTCTCTTTGATAATTTTCCTCCGCTGGGCGACATGATGAGCGGAAGATGTGCCATCATCGGAGCTTTCCAGCCAAAAGCCTTGTAGAGAAGCATATGCTTCGGCGTACTGCTCAACCACTCCTCACCGCGAATGACGTGGGTAATGCCCATCAGATGATCATCTACCACGTTTGCCAGATGATAGGTCGGCATTCCGTCGGATTTCAGAAGAACCTGATCGTCCAGTCCTTTTGACTCAAATGATACATGACCCCTTATCATATCCTCAAACCGTATACTCTCACGCCGCGGAACCTTGAGCCGGACAACATACTCCTCTCCTGCTGCAAGTCTTTTATTCACCTCATCCTGCGGAAGCGTGAGGCTATTTTTCATGGACTGCCGAGTAATAAAATCATATTTGGGAGATGGATTGCCCGACTTCTGAAGCCGTTCCCTCATCAGGTCGATTTCTTCAGTGGTATCAAATGCGTAATACGCTTCTCCCTGCTCAATCAGTTTTTCAGCATAGCTGTGGTAGATCTCCTTCCGTTCACTTTGCCTGTAAGGCCCGTTTTCCCCGCCAACTTCTGGCCCCTCATCCACGCTCATTCCGCACCATTCAAGAGAGCGGATGATGTCCTGTTCCGCACCCTCTACATATCGGCTTTGATCGGTATCCTCAATTCTGAGAATGAATTTTCCTCCTTCATGTGAACGTGCAAAAAGATAGTTATAGAGTGCAGTCCGAAGCCCGCCAATATGAAGATAACCGGTGGGTGATGGAGCAAAGCGAACGCGTACAGAACCTTCCATAGAGAACATTTGGTTAATTTTTGTCAGATTTTAAAAATACAGGGAATTTGATAGGAAGGCTAATGAAAATCGACTGTTTGAGCACACAGGAAGATTACAGAAAGCAGCAGGAATTAATTCATATTTTCTTTTACTATATATAGTAACCGTTAATCAAAAAAAGCCCGGTCATGAAATTCTCCAGAATACTTTTTTACCTCTCTCTGATTACGGCAGCTATCTTTATTCTGTCCGGCTATGGATACCAATGGGAAATCTGGGGTTTAGGCACAGGATTCACCCTGCTTCGCTACAGTGCGTATGCGGCCATTGCCCTTACGGCAATCAGTGGGGTAAGCTATTGGTTCGTCAGAAAATCTGAAATGCGTGCCAAAGCTTATGTAGTGATAACTTTCTTGCTGATGGGAACTGCCAGCCTGACTGCACTTTACTGGATGACTCAGGCTCGATCAGTACCGCCAATTCATGATATTACGACCGACATCGACAATCCCCCTCAATTCTCCGCGATGGTCAGGCTTCGGGAAGATGCTCCCAATCCACCGGAATATGCCGGTGAGGAAACTGCGGAAGCTCAGCGGGAAGCCTATCCATATATCCAGCCTCTGATGCTGCAAGCAGGTGTCCAGGAAGTAATGGATGTAGCCGTTGAGCTGATTGAAGACCGCGGCTGGGAGCTCGTGGCAATCAACCGGAAAGATTATCGCATTGAAGCTACTGAAAAACTTGCATGGTTCGGATTCAAGGATGATGTGGTGCTTCGTTTTACGGAGACTGAAAACGGCACCAGGGTGGACATGAGATCCAAGTCCAGAATCGGACGCAGCGATGTTGGTGTCAATGCAAACCGAATTGAAAGATTTTTATCCGATCTGGAAAATCGCATGGAATAGAATTACTATTTCCGCTACCGAACACAGCAATTATAACGTTGAACATATAATGCCCAAACTCTATGTCTATACCTCGTTTTCACCTTGCTTTTCCTGTTAAAGAACTTGAAAAAACGCTTGCCTTTTATCGTGATCTGCTGGGTTGCAAAACGGGCCGGAGTTCTGAAAAATGGATTGATTTTGACTTCTGGGGCCACCAGGTGGTAGCTCATGTAAGCCCGGAAGATGCCGGGAAGTCAGCTTCCAATGAAGTGGACGGACATGAAGTCCCTGCAAAGCATTTCGGAGTGATTCTGGAGTGGGATGAATTTCACAAACTTGCTGAGCGGCTACAGGATCATGATGTAGAATTTGTTATTGACCCCTATATCCGTTTTAAGGGTGAACCGGGTGAGCAGGCCACGATGTTTTTGCTGGATCCCAGCGGCAATGCTCTTGAATTCAAGGCATTCAAGGACGAAAGTCAGATTTTTGCGGTTTAATCTGTCCCTTTAACAGGTATATAAAATTCAGTCTTCAGACTCGAGTTCATCCAGTTTATACTCAGAAAGCCTTACTCGTGCACTGCTGATCACGGATTCGGCATGACTCCTGTCTTTGCGCTTAACCTTGAGCAGAATTCTCCCCTGATTGGATCCGGGTACGTCCTCAAAAATTTTCATTGATTTGCCCAGGATCTCTATTTGTGTGCTGAACCATTTTTTATGCAGCTTCATGGAGTCAACCATGCTGAATGGCACCTCTACTGCCTTCACATCGGATTTGGTCATTCCTCCAAAACTGTCTTTCTGGTCAAACTCCAAAATCAGCTTGTCATTTTTGAAGTGAAGCAATCCCTTCACCTCCACTAATCCGTAGTTTATATCAGGAATCTCAAATGGGACGGATCGGCTGGTCATGGTTACTCAGATTGTTTTTTATGCGTTTGGCAAAACATCCGAAAATGTAAGGAAAAATTGTAAGGGATTTAACTTTTGCGGTTCATACGTATGAGAGTTCATCTTACTTATTGAGCACATCTGGGTACAGAGAGAGCATATTTCACATCATCCCATCAACAGGGAATGCGATTGATTCCGCATTCCCAAGTTATTTTGAAAAGAAGAAATCGGAGGCCGGAATGAACAGAATGCTGAAATGTCAATTAGCAAACAGATTGCTCCTGCTTGCTATGATCATTATTTCAGCAATTATCCTTCCTACTGAAAATGAAGTATTTGCTTTCGGCGTTGAAAGAGTTTTTCTAGAAATGCAGGCTGAAAACTCCGAACAGGTAGTCATAAATGAATTGCTCTACCGCAGAAGGGCAGCCGGTGAACCTGAATTTGTTGAAATCTTCAACACGGGTACGACGGAAGTTGATCTTGGCGGCTGGAAGCTCAGTGATTCTGAAAAAGGTGCGACAATCCCTGAGGGCATAACACTCTATCCGGGAGCCTATATCGTATTCACCGACCAGAGGAGCTTTTCCGATCCTTCTGCTTCCATCCACTATCTGCCTTCCTGGCCCGGATTCAGTAATGCAGGCGATGCGGTGGTTTTGAAAAATGCTGAGGGTGTCTTGGCAGACAGTTTGTACTACCAATTAGATTGGGGCAGACCCAAAGCCGGTGTGTCGATTGAAAGAAAGGATCCCTCTGCTATATCTATTGATTCGTCCAATTGGTCACTGAGTTCTGCTCCCTTTGGATCCACCCCCAATGAGATCAACACAGCTTTTCGTATTGACCGGGAAAGCCCCCAAATTCGTTTTGTCCGCCTGATGAATGATCTGATTCACATCGCATTTACTGAATTTGTTGAGCTGACAGATCTGGCACGCTT
>JAWVZW010000177.1:0-5098 GCA_033721975.1 Balneolaceae bacterium | reverse complement strand
GGAAGGTCATGCTGCTGGGATATGTCTACACTCACTGCCCGGATATTTGTCCCGCTATTACCTACAACATGAGGGATGTGCAGGAGCGGGTTGATGACAATGCCAATTTTCAGCTGATCAGCATCTCATTCGACCCTGAACGGGATACCCCTGAGATCCTGAAGGATTATGCAGAAAACTACCGGCTGAACACCGAAAACTGGAGCCTGTTAACAGGCGAAAAAAATGAAGTGGACAGCGCCCTTGAGCTGCTGGAAATTTCAACCCTGAAAACTCCGACACGGTTTCTGGACGACGGTAAAGCCATCTACTTCATCGATCATACCGACAGGGTTACGCTTATCGACCGGGAAGGAAATATTCGAAAACTGTACACAGGGAGTGAATTCAATCCGGAAGAAGTAGCGGAGGATGTAAAGAAACTGATCAATATGTAGTTTATTCTGAATGCTAACAGAATATCAGTTGTTTTGATCATTAACATACAAACACTCAATAAATAATAGATATCGAGAAATATGAAACGCACAATATTTAGTTCTCTCATCTTTTTGGTTGCACTCGCATTTACTGCATGCGGTGGGGGCGGTCAAAGTGAAACTGCCGAAGAAACACAATCGACTGAAGGACAAGAGCAGATGGTTGACGATGGTGTTCGCACAATTGAAATCTTTGGAACAGACGATCTGAGGTTTAAGGTCCGAGAAGCAGCTGAAGGCCTTCAAACCGGCGAAGGATCCGGTGAATATATCCCCCTGGAAGCTATTGAAGCATCTCCGGGTGAAGAGATCCGAATCGTATTTACAACTGTTTCTCAACTGCCCGCAGCAGCAATGTCGCACAATTTCACGGTAGTGGATATGGGAACAGACGTTGACACGTTTGCCCGTGAATCACTTGGAGCCCGCGACAACGACTACATCTCTCCCAATTTTGAGGATCAGGTGATTGTAAATACTTCCATGCTGGGAGGCGGCGAGACAGAAACCATCACGTTTACAGTACCGGAAGAAACCGGTGAGTATGATTATCTCTGTACCTTCCCTGGACACTATGCAGGTGGCATGGTTGGCAAGTTGATCGTACAATAATAACAGACAGCTTTTCTGTTTAATACGTTGAGGCCGTGGTAACAACCACGGCCTTTTTTATTTCCCTGCCTTATGTTTTTGCCTTTCTGAGATAGTTCCATGCAATCATAATCAGGAACAGATAGAGAATCATCACTCCCAGAACCACCCAGAAACCCTGTACCAAATCCGTGAAGTAGTGGACAGGGGCGTTGATAACGATCAGAAGCGGAAATCCGAACACAAGAGCCAGTCCGCTTCCATAAACCAGATTGAAGCTCGCCGGTGATTTCATATTCGGATCCAGGATGCGCAACAACACCAGTCCTGACTGCAGCGTACCGGTCAGATTCCCGAATATAGAAGCAAACCGTTCGAATCGATACTCCTCAAATGCATCGGATGTGAGATATTGAATCACAATCCAGGTTGCCAGGGATACCAGTATGGTTATAAAGAGAATCGGTACCCAGTACGCCAGGATTACCTGGAAACTGATCGCCGCTACGGATGCCACAATCATAAAATCCATAAAAAGATTGGAACAGCGGGTCATGGTCATGTCGTCCACAACTTTACTTATACGGGCGGAGTCCATGAATTTCCGGACTCCAAGCGCCAGGATGGCTGCAAAAATGAAATGAAATGACCATAATGTTGTAATCTCGTTCCCTGCATCAATCATGACCAGGCCCGCCTCCATGCCCTTCATCAGCAGATAGGTGAGGATATAAACCAAACCAATCATACCAATATGGAAAGTGAGCGATTCAATGGACTCGGGTGATGTAGTTATTCGTTCACGGGTATTGGGTTTCGGAGCCCGGATGATCCCGGTTCGAATATCTTCTGAAAGGCTCATATCCGTCCCAATATATGTTGCCCACCCTTTCTTGATTCCCCTTCGCACAAGCCAGATTCCAACCGTGTAGGCAACCAGAAATCCAAATGCTGCAAAGGTGAGTCCCACAATCCCGCCCGACTCAAAACCGAATTGCTCCCAGTTCCCCCCGATAGAGTATGCAATTCCGGGATTCATCCCGAATGCCAGAGGAGGCAGGAGTCCGATGCCCACAAACAGATCCGGAAGGATCGTGTAGAAGAGTATAAAAGCTACACTCAGGCCGATAATAGCCTGAATAAGATATACGGCGAGAAAAATCAGGCTGAATTTAACCGACGACATTCCAAGTCGCTTTTTCGGAGCCCTGAGGCCCAAAGCAATAAAGAGAAGCGCAAGCAGGTGATACACATATGTACCCAAACGATCAGAATTAAGATCGATCCACTCCATTCCATTCATTCCAATCAAAAGCCCGATGGCTCCGGCCAATAAATTGGCGGGTATCAGGTATTGCTGTAATATCCCTACCCGGCTTCTCAGATACGTTGCCAGAACTAGAAGCAGCCCCATCCAGGCAAAATCAACAAAAAACAGACCCGCGGGAATATCGAGTGTCCATGAATTCATCTACAGGGATTTTACAGGTTCTTCACCGTCCTTGAGACGATTGATATAGATTTGCCACTGCAGGGCACTCCCTCCCTCAAGGTTAAACTGAAGTGTTTTTTCAACCGTGTTGACCGTCAGTTTATGATTTTGTTCAACAGAGAGAGCCCTTATATCTTCAATCGGGATCTTCGCCTCATCAGAGCCCCAGTGAAGCTCAATTTCATTTTTTGTGAGGGATGCACGACAACGCCCCACATATTGCAGTCGCTGCTCATCATCCAGACGGTTGAGTGTACTTCCTGATTTCTCAAGCAGGATATCACCCTTCTGAAATTCCATCGGCATGCTGTTTATATGCTCAAAGACGTCTATCAGGGAAGTTACCTGCCCATCATTGTCAATCAGGCGAGATGCAACATCCATTTTGTAACTTATCTCTGAATGACGGCTGTATACATGCGTTCCGTCAGGAGAAAAAACAGCGCCGGATATGCCCGTTTCCGGACATCGATAGAGAAACCGGTGAATTCCCGAAGCCGGTTTGCTGCAGCTTACCGGTACAGCCTCATCCGGAGGATCATATTCCTCAAATTCAATCCGGTCAACGCAGGCTTGCGCAAACTCCTCATAATTGTCAAAATCTGACGCCAGCAGCGGTTTTAAATATCGCATTTCCACACTTCCCTTCCGGTATTTATCCGCCCATCGGGGCCAGGCGAGATATGAGCCATGTATTTGTACAGGATGAACCGGAATGCCCATTTTCCAGAACAGTTTCAGGGTTGTCTCAATCAGAGGTTTGGGTTTTCCATCCCATCGGCGTCCCCCTTCCGGAAAAATGACGATCATCCGATTTTGCTCTATCATCCTGATCACGCTTCTCACAATTCCCGGCTCCGGAACATACTTGCTTGTAGGAACAATGCCGATACCGTCCATGAAAATTCTCGGAAGCGTTTTATGAAACTGATCCCGCGTCATGACACCTGCAGTGGGCTCTCCGTACATGTCTACATTGATCATGAACGGATCAAAATAGTTGGAGTGGTTTCCATAGATAAAACAGGGACCGGTTTGCGGCATATATTCAGGATTCGTAATGCGCGGATGAAATAGCCTGCGGGTTGCCGGTATGATGGTGTGCCGTAAAATTGAGAAGGCTCTGTCTGAGTAGCCACGCTCATTTTTCTTGAAGGTAAAGTCTTTCAGAATGCTCATCAGGGTCCTGGCCTTACATTAAATTAAACAATCCGTTTAATTTCGGGTTCGGGATCGGAATCGCCATTTTTTACTAAAAACTGCATTGAAGCAGGCTCTGCAAGCTGCCGGTTTGAAGCTGGCCGCTGCCAATCGGTGAACCAGGTGGTATGTATGGAGAGGGAGGAACAGAAACTGATCCGGGATCTTCCTGAAACCTTTCAATCATGGAAATTCCCCTTAAGTAGTGCCCGTGCCAAATTCGATGATCGATAGATTCTGTTTTTTCCGAAAGATCTTCTTTCAATTCGCTTAAATAATGATGGATCTGGGAAGCTACATCCGGAGCATTGTCATTATTGGCAGCCAGCTGAATCATATTTCTTAGAACAGCCGTATCAATTGCACGCTGTATGGAGCCCGCATAACCGTCCGTTGGTTCCGCCAAAAGAGTGGCATCTGCTACGATTCTCAAAACGGTTTCAAAACCGGGATAATCAGAATTTCTTGCCGCTTGCAATGTCAGGCGTGCGGCACGATTCGGATTAAAAATCAGTGAAGCGGTGTGTTCGGCTGCCGCTTCTGCCATAGCCACAGGGTCAAGTGCGGGAGAGGTGTAACCTCTGAAGTTTTCCCGTGTGGATGATATTCCCATAGGTCTCGGCGGGATGAGGTCCAGAATGGATTCAGAGAGCATCAGCTCATCAGGATCCAGGGTCCTCAGGAGCGCATCCAGAGCAGCTGTCTGCCTGTCCGCGTCAACGATCTCAGGCCCATCCTGATTATCACCGCGTTGTTTATAGCTGTAGTCCAATCCACCCACCAGTTTAACGGTTGCCTCAGTCTGGTACCTGTGATATAAATAGATGGGTACCAGCACATCCTCCAGCTGAGCCAGCATACGGCCGTGCTGAATATTTCGCACACCAAATTGATTCAAGGCAGCACTGCGAATATCCATAATCAGATCAAGCTGCGAAACCGGATCACTTCCGTAATCCCACAAATGGGCATACGGATGCAGCCCGCTTGGGGGACGCGCTGCTTCATCAGAAATGTACAAAAGACCCATGTCTACTGTCTCCTCGATGATATCATCCAGCGCTTCTTCTTCATTGGTTCCCTCCGGAAAATCCTGGTATCCCCAAATCACGGTTCTTTTATCCCACTCACCGATACTGTTCCCATATGCGTTTTCAAGATTCAGGGTTCCGTCATCATTCAATGTAGCACGAGGGTGAGGATAATCCATCACAGAAGCCAGATCATTTACGCTGGCAGCGAAGTTATGGGCAATTCCCAGCGTATGACCTATCTCGTGTGCCGACAACTGCCGGATACGGTTCAGCGCCATCTCCAGCATTTGAGAATTTGTTTC
>JAWVZW010000176.1:0-5098 GCA_033721975.1 Balneolaceae bacterium | reverse complement strand
CAGCAAAGGGATCATTATCAACATTGCATCCAGGGCTGCCTACCGCGGCGATACGCAGGAATACGCCGCCTATGCGGCTTCCAAAGCCGGTATGACAGCCATGACCAAAAGTATAGCCAGGGATTTTAGCAAGAAAGGTGTGGTTGCCTACACTATTGCCCCAGGGTTTATTGAAACGGATATGGCCCGTGAATCTGTAGAAATTCTGGGTAAGGAAGCATTGACCCGTAATTCTGCTTTTGACGAGATTACCCAGCCTGAAGAGGTAGCAGCCCTTGTCGCCTTCTTATGCAGGGGAGATGTCCGCCACATGACCGGATCGACTTTTCATATCAATGGCGGGTCTTATATGATTTAAGTTCTTAGTAGTGAGTAGTGAGTAGTGAGTAGTGAGAAGTGAGGCAAAAGGCAAAAGGCAAAAGGCAAAAGTTGGTCCCGCTGAATGAGACGACAGGAAAAACCACGAAACCACGAAATTACGAAGATCGAACTGATGAACTAAGATAATAGGTTTTAATGACTATATACCCTCAAAATTTTTAGCGAGTCAACTTTCACTGAATGGTCATAAATATCGCATCGATTCACTTTTCACTTTTCACTTTTCACTTTTGCCTTCTGCCTTCTCCCTGACATACTGTTAACCCTGATAAACTGTAGCCCTGAACCCTGAACCATGTCCATCCAGCAGCGAAAAAAAGATCATGTGGAACTGACCGTAAATGAAGATGTTTTCTATCGGAAAACGGCAGGTTTTGATCGATACGATTTTGTACACAATGCGCTGCCGGAAGTAAACCCTTCAGACGTAGATCTTTCTGCTGAACTTCTTGGCAGAACTTTCTCATTTCCTCTGTTTATCTCTTCCATGACCGGCGGGTACACGGATGCAGGAGCCGTAAATTCGGTGATAGCCAGGGTATGCGAAAAAATGGATCTTCCCTTTGGTGTGGGGAGCCAGAGAGCCATGCTTGAAAATCCTGCACAAACCCAATCATTTTCTGTAGTAAGAGATCATGCACCCAATGCATTTATTGCGGCTAATATCGGTGGTGCTCAGCTGATTGGAGGTCTTAGAAAGAATGATGTAGAACGGTTAATTGATAGTATCAGGGCAGACGCCATCATTGTTCATTTGAATCCGCTTCAGGAGCTCATGCAGCCGGAAGGAGATCACGATTTTAAGGGGATAGAAGAGGGAATTACCCAATTGATTAACAGCTGCGGACTTCCGGTAATCGTCAAGGAAACGGGAGCGGGAATTTCGGGAGATGTTGCATCCAGGCTGTTAGCCGCTGGAGCTTCGTGTATCGATGTAGCCGGAGCAGGAGGGACCAGCTGGGCAAAAGTGGAAAATCTCAGAAAAGGGAGTGAATCTAATCCGGATCAAATCTTTGACAATTGGGGTATTCCGACCGCTGAATGCCTTTTACAGGTAGGCCGGCTTAGGGAACTCTATCAGTTCCAGCTGATATCCTCCGGTGGAGTTCACAGTTCTTTCGATATGGCAAAATCTCTTGCATTGGGAGCTGATTTCTTTGCATCTGCTCAGCCGGTGATCCAATCGGTTGTAAACGAAGGAGAAGACGGTTTGGAAAATCTGGTCAAGAGTTGGAAAAGGGAAATGAGATTCATTTGTACGCTTCTGGGATGCCATTCGGTTAAAGAACTGAATATGATGCATCTTCGGGAGATCGCCTAGCGTATTGGATGAAGGGTAAATGCAAGGGCATACCATTCAAGTCGCTGTCGCTTTGTTCAGACCTCTACTTCACATTCTAGTCAACCTAATCTGCACGAATGATCAGTATTTAATAGATAGGCTAAAAAGTAGCTATACTATTCAATCGGAAGGCATAGAATAATTTCGGTGCCGGGTTTCCCATTCCCATCTTCTTCGGTTTGGGAATTCACGCTCATCGTACCATTGTGCCCCTTGGTGATGATGTCATAGCTGATACTCAATCCAAGGCCGGTACCTTCACCCGTTGGTTTTGTAGTAAAAAACGGCTGAAAAATTTTGTCTATGACTGTTTTTGGAATCCCGTCCCCATTATCTATGACACGAATTTCAGCATACTGATCATCTTTCATTCGGGTTTGAACCTTCACAAGTGGAATATACCCGTATTGCTGATTTTCCGCCCTGGTTGAGACGGCATAGAATGCATTGTTGATTAGATTCAGAAGAACCCGGCTGATATCCTGCGGAACCATTTTAATCTCGGGCAGGGAATCATCAAAATCTGTCTTAAAATAGGCATTGAATGATTTGCTCTTTGCCCTGAAGCCATGATAAGCAAGTCGCAGATATTCATCAGCAATCTCATTAAGATTGGCTGACTCCATTGACGTTCTTTTCTCCCGGGAGTGTTCAAGCATCCCCTTAACAATACTGCTGGCCCTGTTGCCGTGATCAAAAATCCGTTCAAGATTTGCGGATAAATCGTCAATCAGGGCATTCAATTCTTCTTTATTACCTTCATTGATTTCAATTTGAACATCTTCAATTAATTCCATGCTCAAATCGGCAAAATTATTTACAAAGTTTAGTGGGTTCTGTATTTCATGAGCAATGCCTGCGGTCAGTTCCCCAAGTGAAGCCATCTTTTCTGCATGAATTAATTGAGACTGGGTGGATTTCAGATCGGTAAGGGCTTTTTCCACTTCAGCCTTGGCTTTTTCAAGTCGGGTAAAATCCTCATACCGGGCAAACGCAATCGAAAAGACTTCAGCGAGTGATTTGGCCAAATCCAGATGAAGCGCGGAAAGAGGTTCATCATTGCCCACGTAGAGCATTCCCTGTTTAAAGGGCACGAAGTGCAGATCCAGGGACTCAGGAGGAGCAGCAGAGTCCTGATAATTTTTCTTGTTCTTAATGTGGCCGAGTTCAATAAGCCGGTTCGTCCATCTCATGAAATCTTCCGCATCCCAGTGCTGGGTGTAAACAGATTGGGATTTCCATCCCTTATACACGCTTTTGGTTATTTCTGAATCATCAATATCGATATTGAAATATCCGAGAGCTTTGCCGTCAGGTGTTGATAGAAAACATAGGATGCTATGATCTTCCTCATCAATGATAAAAACACCGCACCGGTTAAAAGGCACTTTAAGAGTGGTCAGTTCGCGCCATACGAGGGGTGTTATTTTGTTCAGATCATCCTTTGATCGCATGCTGGATACTTCACCCCGGATTCGGTCCAGTGCTGCCTGTTTAACGGCTTCAATCGCTTGTTGTTCAGAATTTCTAAGGTCATTGTACCTGATAAACGATTGATCCAAAATGTTGCTGAGACGGTTAATCAACCGCTGGTTTTCAGGATTTAAGGCAGCAGGACCGATCACATCGATACCTGCAGAGCCGGTCCATGCTCTTGAAATCACAGAGTCGTCCGGAAGGGTGGAAATGCCCAATTCATCGATCTGATTGCGCAGTGATTCAACAAAAGGGATGTTATCGGATAAAGTGTGATTTATAGATTCAAGATTCTCACCTTCAGGTCTGTGGCATCCTTCCTTTTCAAATCTATTGGGTTCACTGCTGTCATGAGCTGACAACCAATAGATGGTACGGTCATACGCTTCATCACAGAGAGTCATTCGTAAAACTAGTTGATTCTGACACAAATGAGCCATCTCTGTGAAAAACGTTTTCATCACATTTTCCCACTCACCCGTTGACTGCATGGCGGTGGTTTTACTTCGAATCTTCTCAATGGCTGTATCAATTTTTAACTCTCTTACCATTTTATTGAAGGCTTGGGTAAGCTCTCCGATTTCATCATTGGAGATGTTCTCCACCGATTGAGAGAGGTCTCCCTGACCCACTTTCCTGGCCGCATCGCGCAATGCAAGAACCGGGCGGGAAATATTTTTTGCCAGTGAATATCCAATCAGAAGACCAATCAGAAAAACGATCAGGCTTACTATAATCGATGTGAGACGAATCTGCTCCATGCTTGCAACAATTTCCCGGGTAGAGAAACTGAGCATCACTTCGCCGTTCATAATCGGAGAAGTAAAGGGAGCTGATTTGTAGATATAAGATTCGTTGGATTGGGCATCCACATCCACTATTGCATCTTCGGGATAGGTCCTGAATACATTTTTAACAACGGTTTCCTGACCGGTATCAGGATCAATCATTGTTTCTGTCTGGATGAGGCTAACAAATTGAAGCCGTTCGTCATCTCTCACAAAATCAATCGCTGTTTCAATACCCTCAAAATTCTGTTCGGTAAGGGCAATCTTAACACCAAGGGCTACAGAATTGGCAAAGTTTTCAATCTCTTCATTGTAGTTTTCAAGAAGAACGGTTTCCTGCCTGGAGGGGAAGTATATCAAGATGAAAAAAGTAAACATCAGGACCACAGAGAGCACGGTCATGAGAATTTTACTTTTAACTGTAAACGCCATACGGTTAACTCTTAATAAAAAGCCTTAGAAACATAATTATCCTGCAATGAGCTTCCATACCGGCTCATCACAAAATTTCATTTTGATCAACCATGACGATAGGCAGAGACTGATTGGTTGTGCTGCTTAGAACCCCAATAGCACCGGGAGTTCTGGCTACATAACTTTCCAGTTCAGATTCTGAGGTAAAAAACATGGGCGCTTTTACCTTACCCTGAAAAACCATAGCCAGAAAATATTTATTCAGCTCATTGGACGACATATTGAAAATTCTCTCAGAGGTAGCGGAACCTATATCCGTATTCGTTTTCATGAGCGCAATTTTTACAGAGACGTTGTTGTCCCATCGCAGCCTTTCACCTTTAAGCACAGATCTGAGCTGTTGGGAATTCATCTCTTTTGGAACAGTATCCGGAGTGCCAATAACTACCAGGTCAACCTGTTGAGCAGAAGCGGTAGGAGTGTAACCAAAAAACAGGATGAGGAAAACAGAAAGTGATAATAATAATGTTCGTTGTTTCATATCAGAATCCAATGGCTATCTGGGCGTTTAACAAACTTGAATTTCCGGTAACTTCCCGGTCTGAGTATTGATACTCTGCCTTTACTACGATGAGGTAACTGACTTCATAACGGATGCCGGCTATAAAAGATTGAACATCTTCCGAATCAAAAAATT
>JAWVZW010000175.1:0-5109 GCA_033721975.1 Balneolaceae bacterium | reverse complement strand
CCGAGTTCACCCCAAAATCTCTTCAATCACCTCATCAGAGATATCCGGCATACCGCCTTTTGATGAAGCCACTTCAGCGGCATATCGATTAGCCTTAAGTAGGATCTGCTCCGGTTTCTCATCTTTGAGCAGGAGGTGGGTGATACAGGCCAGAAAAGCATCGCCTACGCCTACAAAATCACCGCCATTAGAAATGGGAAAAGCTTTTTGTTCAACATACCCGTCACGGGTATACATGGCACTGCCGTCTCCGCCAAGCGTTAAAAGAATCACCTTATCGGGGTCAGCACGAAGAAGGTCATCTGCCAGCTGATCGGTCTCAAACCATTCCGAAACCTGTTTCATCTCGTCCATGTTGAATTTGATCACCTTGGATCGATGAATGCACTGTTTAATCCGGTCACGGTCCACAAAGGGTGGTCGGAGGTTAAGATCAAATACAGTGAGGCAGTTTTCGGAAACGGAATCCAGCAGTTGGTTGAGGGAAGCCGCTGAAACCGGGTTTCGCTGAGAAAGCGAAGCAAAGCAAAGTGCATCGGAATTCGCTATCGATTTTTCCAGTTTTGTGTTTACCTCAATATAATCCCATGCTGCCGGTTCGTGAATCGTGTAGGACGGCTCATCTCCGTCAAACTGAACTGTTACCGTACCGGTAGGATTCTCAGGGTCTTTTTGAATGTATTCGGATGTAAGCCCCTTTTTTCGGATAAAATTCAGAAGCTCCCTGCCATATTCATCATCGCCCACGCGGCTTATCAGATAGGATTCATTTTTCAGCACATGCAGATGATAAGCCAGGTTGGCGGGTGATCCGCCCGGCTTTTTGTAATCCGGAAAGATGTCCCAAAGTATTTCACCAAAACTGAAGATGGCTGACATGGATGAATGTTTAATAATATTGTGAATAAGGGTCTACAATGCGCAAGCAACCACAGGCCTGCCTTCCGAAGTATTACCAAAACCAATACAGGATCAATGCCGTTATCGACAGAATGATAACAGATTGAATGCGATAATTTTTATACCATGGTTTCTCGGCAAGCTCCTGGGTTTCCAAATCGTAAGATCGTTTTGTCCAGAGAAAATCCTCAATATCCTCACGGTCCTGACGGGTTTTGGTCAGCATGGATATCACGACGATCAATAAGACGCTGGCTACAAAGAGGATGGGAGCCACATAGAGAAAATGGATGTCCGTCACCCCTAGCACCATATTGGCTACAAAGAGACAGGCTGACAGAATGTGTCCTCCAACCAGTCCCCAGAATGCTGCCTTGCGGTTTGCCCCGGCCCAGAAAATTCCTACCAGAAATGCAGCCACGAACGGCGGACTCTGATACGCCAGAATAGACTGCAGATACTCCCACAGAGAGGGAAAATTGGTAATCATCGGTGCCCAGGCGGCAGCAATCACCATGAACAGGAACGTGGTAACACGACCGGCCATCAAAAGCTGTTTTTCGTTCCATTCAGGCTTCAGGGGTTTGGCAAAGTCCATGGTTACCAGGGTAGAGGCCGAGTTCAGGGTGGAATCGATCGACGACATGATGGCCGCAATCAGTGCCACCAGAATCAGTCCGCGCAAACCGATCGGCAGCAGATCAAACAAAAGAACCGGGAAAATCAGATCCGGAGTAAAGCCTTCCATGGAGGGCAGTTCCGGGTAGAGAAGCAGGGCGAAAATACCGGGCATCACCATAATGAACAGAATGGGGAGCTTCAGAAAGCCTGCAAAAAGAGCACCCCATCGGCCATGATCAAGGCTTTTGGCTCCCAGTACCCGCTGAACCATAAACTGATTGGTACACCAGAAATAAAAGCCGAGAAGGGGGACGCCAAACAGCAGTCCCGGCCACGGGAGGAAAGGATCATCCGCCGGCTGCATCAGGCTCAGCATCTCCGGATTCACGCTGGAGGTAACCGTTTCCCATGAACCTACCTTGTTGAAAGCCAGGGCCGATATCAGCACGGCACCAAAAAGCAGGAGTATGGCCTGAATGGTATCGGTATAAACTACGGCTTTCAGACCGCCCAGAATGGTATAGGCACCGGCCAATACTGCCAGAATCACGACTGACAATGCAAAAGGCACTTCCGGGTAAAGCAGGGATATCACAAGTGCCCCGGCATAGAGCGCTCCCGCAGTGTCGATAAAGATGTTTCCGATGATGGTCCAGCCCGAAAAATAGTAGCGCGACCGGCTGTCGTATCGCCGCTCCAGAAATTCAGGCATGGTAAAGACCCCGCTTTTCAGAAGCAGGGGCAGCAGGAAGATGGTGAAAAAGACCAGCACGATGGCTGCCATCCATTCATAGTTGAAGACCGAAATACCGTTTCCAAAAGCACTCCCGGCCATTCCGATCAGGCTGGTGGACGACATGTTGGATGCAAGCAATGAAAATCCAATGAGTGACCAGGTGAGTGAACGGCCTGCAAGGAAGTAATCTTCAGTGTCGTCCGTATTTTTGGATACCCAGAACCCGATCCATAAAATTACGACGATGTATACTGCAATGACGATGATGTCAATCAGATGGAGCGAAAAATCAGGCATAGGAAAATAGGTTGGTTAGCAGCTGATCATAGTATTACTCAGTCCCAAACGTTGTAATTGAGATAATAAAAGGAAAAAAATGATACCTGAAAAACGAACTCTCAACTGTCCTGCCGATCAGCTGCTGTAGATAAGAAAAAGAGCGGGTTTTTTCTGAAAATCCGGTTTTGGTGAGGAAGCCCAGTCCTGAACGGCAGCCGAACGGATCCATTCATCCGGCTGGGTGAGATTACAGGCTATACAGAGACGCGTAGAAGGGCGAAGTCTGGAGATGAGTAGTTGATACAGGCTATCATTGCGATGGGGTGTTTCCATGAAGATCTGGGTCTGATCCATTTTGGAAGAGTCCATCTCCAGCTGTGACAGCTCCTTTTTTCTTTGTGAATCGTTCAGCGAGAGATAGCCGTGAAAAGCAAAACGCTGACCATTGAATCCAGAACCCATGAGTGCCAGCAGAATCGAGGAGGGGCCTACCAGCGGCACAACCTCAATACCATTGTCATGTGCCAGTTGCACCAGTCTGGCTCCGGGATCGGCCACGCCGGGTGCTCCCGCCTCCGACATCAGCCCGGTATCCTGTTCCTTCACCAATTTCAGAAAACTGAATACTTCCTGATCCGGTGTTTTCTTGTTGAGCACCCTGAAAGTGAGTTTGTAATCGGGAACGGGATGTTTGATCCATTTAAGAAAACTCTGTGCCGTCTGAGCTTTTTCCACAATAAAACAGTGAAGCGACCTAGCGATCTCCAATGTATGCTCAGGCAGAACGGTATTCTCTTTTTGTTTGCCAAGCGGAGTCGGTATCAGATAAAGTTTTCCCATGTGTTGACCGGTTTTATATGGATTCAGGGTTCATCGCTGTCAACCCGCTCAATGACCAGCTCCTGATCGCCGAAGCGGATTTTACGCGATGCATAGCGTGATGCAAAAACCGACACGATCAGGGTCACAATCAGCCCGATACCGGTTACTCCCAGGTTCACCTTTACCACGCTCTTCTGCAGTTCGTAGGTAGGCATCATGACGATTGGATTAAAGGAATCCTCCTTGTACCGAATAGGAATCACTTCCGATTCCATAATTGCCTGGGCCATCTGTACGGGCAGTGTGAGCATCTGCTCAACCGTGTCACCCTCCGTAGTAGAAAAATTCAGGATAACATATCCATTTGTTTGTGCTGCAATCTGTTTTACATCAAATTCAACCACATTGGCGACGTAGCTGTCACCGTTTTTATAGGTACTGCTCACACCCTGGTAGATTGCAATCTGATATCCGAACTGAAACAGAAAGTATGCTGGAAGCAGCCAGATTAGATAGATGAAATGGTACTTGGTCATAGTCATTAATGAAAATTCAATTCAGCGGTTTGCCTATTCAGTCCGTTGAACAGTTTCAGCCTCAGCTTCAGTTTCACGTTCGTTCAGTGGATTCTGAACAATGGCTGCCACGTCTTTCATTCGGTCGATCATAGCCGGATCAAAAATCATTCGCTGCTGGAAATCCTGGTGCATATAGTTGCTCGACATATGAAACCAGAAAGCCACCGGAAGCTGGTCAAAAAATACAGCCTGGACGGTTGTATCACCTGTATAGGTTGAGGTTCCAAAATCAATACCGTTCAGAACACCCAGCCGGTTATCAAAAAGGGCTCCATAATCGGTAAAATCACGCCGTACTTCTCGTTGTTGCTCCAGGGGCCAGTTCATCCAGCTTTTTACCCGCAGGGAAACAGGGTCGCCCTGATCAGATTCGGTATAGATTCGGTACATCAGCCGTGCCATCTCTTCTGCAGTTGTTTTCGGGAAAAGATGGATGCTGTTTCGTTCCTGTATGAATGTGGTTCCCAGTCGTTCGGATTCAAGAATGCCGGTTATTCGCTCACGTTCTTCTTCATTTTCCATATAGCTATCAGACATGGCATGAACGTGTTCTCGAAATTCATCCCGGGATTGACTTTCCCAATTTTCAATGATCTCTGAAGAGGAGATCTCATGTATGGAGGGTGCAATGGCAAGATACAGGCCGGAAAAGGGGAGCGGCATGTCGCTTTGTTCAAGCTCAAAGCGGTTTCTGACATCCTCCCAGATACTCTCCCTGAGGTTGCTCAGTAGATAGTCGGAAAGCGCCAGATCGTTATACTGGGCGAGCAGGCTGAGTGCATGTTGCAGCGAAATGGTGTCATCTTCCAGCCATCCGCGGTCGCGGGCAGCAGCTTCGGCGTTGGTATGCACAGCCTCCTCCACATCTGGTAACTGAAAACGGGATACATCACTCCATTGAATCGGCTGTCCGGCTTCTGCATTACCCTCTTCGATCTCCATTGAATAGGCAATCAGTATGAAAATATTGGATGCGGTGCCCATGACGCGGGGTGTCTGTTCGGCCAGAAGAATGGTTGAGTCCGGATTGCTGACGACGATACTGGCAATGGACACAAATTCCGGGTTTTCCTCAATGAATTCGGTTAAACCCTGCAGGGAGTAGGTTTTTTCTACCCATTCGCTTCCCTCCGCCATGGCATCGCGGTTTTCAAGGAAGATTTGGAATGATTT
>JAWVZW010000174.1:0-5117 GCA_033721975.1 Balneolaceae bacterium | reverse complement strand
CGTGTTGTTCTTGTTTGTGGCACTTTTCAAGGAGCAGATTGTGGCCATACCCATTCCCGGTACAAGTGCTACACTGATCGATAGTCAGTATTGGGGCGGGCTGGATATTGTACCGTTCCTGCTGCTGGCTTACTGGTTTCACGGGTGGTATATCAACTTTTCATCCGGCATCTTCATCAAGGAAAAAACAAGGGTATTTTACAAAATTACCCTGATGGGAGCTGCTGTAACCATTGTGGCAAACCTGTTGTTGATTCCGCATTTTGGGATGTCAGGTTCTGCTGCGGCAACACTGATCAGCTATGGTACGATGGCCGTCACGCTGGGGATTTACAGTAAAAAGGTGATGGACGTCCCATACCGGCTCCCAGAAAGTTTTTCCCTGATGGTTCTTATGGCAGCATTGGTCTTCTTCGAGCCCGTGGCGGCAGAGCTGCTGAATACAGGCAGTATTGCCGTTCGCCTGGTGCTTATCGGTACAGGTCTGTTGATTACCGCAGCCTACCTGAAACGATTCATTACGGAAGAAAAGAATCCAGGCAAATAGGCAGATCCTCCGGTAGGAATCTGATAGAAAAGTGCCTTTGCTATAAGCTCAAATCCAGCAGAAAACAACAAAATAATTGTCTGGCAAAATATGAGTGAACATGCGGCCAGATGATGAAAATTCTGTTTGATTTACTATTTTTAGTTCCGGGTTCACCGGTTAAAAGACACTCTCACATCCGTCCACTCCGGAACACTATACTACACCAAAAACCATGATCCGATCGCTATACATCAGGGACTTTGCATTAATTGACGAGCTGGAAGTTCAGCTTGATAGCGGATTGAACATTCTGACGGGTCAGACCGGTGCGGGTAAATCCATTATCATCGGTGCACTAAATATGATACTGGGTGAGCGGGCCGATACGGAGGTAATACGTCAGGGGGCAGATAAAGCCATAGCGGAAGCTGCTGTGAGGATCGGCCAAAACAGCATTCTGAAAGAACTGCTCGAAGAAAATGCAGTAGACTATTCGGAGGAGTTGATACTCCGCCGCGAAATTCGTCAGGCAGGCAGCAGGGCATTCATCAATGATACTCCCGTAACGATTTCCGTTCTGAAACAGGTTGGCGATCAGCTTGTGGATCTTCATGGCCAGCATGATCACCAGATGCTTCTTCGGGAAGAGAATCACCAAAGCGTCATTGATCAGTTCGACTCGGTAAAACCGCTTTTGGAGGAGTACCGGAAAGGGTATGAAACCATGAAATCACTGCGAAGTGAACTCAGGAACCTCGAAAAACGGGAGAGAGATCTCAAGGAAAAAATGGAGCTCTATCAGTTTCAGGTACAGGAGCTTGAGGAAGCCGACCTGTCGGCTGATGAAGAGGATGAGCTGGAAGCGGAAATGAATCTGCTGGACAATGCTGAGGATCTCGACCAAAAGGCAGCGGCCATCTCAGAAATCGGAAACGGGGATGATGTCAGCTTGATGGAGATGCTGAATACGATTAAGCTTCATCTGGAGGATATGTCCAGAATTGAACCTGAATTTGAGACGTATCTTCAGGAGGTAAATACGGCGAGGATCAGTATCCAGGAAGCCATCAGTTTTGCCGAGCGGTATCGCGGCCGTATTGAGTTTAATCCGCAGAGGCTGGAAAAGCTGAGAAGGCGTCAGTCGGAACTGAATCGGCTTCGTAAAAAGTATCAGAGATCCGTCCCGGAATTAATCGCGTACTATAATGATATAAAGGCGGAACTGAATATTGCTGAAAACTTTGATCTTGAAATTGAGAAACTAAAATCCAATATCAGAAAGCATGCGAATGATCTGGCTGGCAAGGCAATCCGTCTTCACGAAGAGCGAGAGCGGGTTGGGGAAGCATTGTCGCGCGATATTGTGAATGCACTCAGCAATCTTGGAATTGCACACGGTCAGTTTCAGGTGGATGTGGAATGGAAAGAATCAGAAAACGGCTGGATAGAGATTGAAGGAAAAAGAGTGGAATGTACCGAACAGGGATGCGATGATGTACGGTTCTATATCTCAACAAATAAGGGAGAATCCCCCAAGCCGCTTGCCAAAATCGCATCAGGCGGTGAAGTAAGCCGGGTTATGCTCTCACTGAAATCTATCCTGGCCAGGGAACAGCATCTCCCTGTAATGATTTTTGATGAAATCGATACCGGTATCAGCGGTGAGATATCAGAGAAAGTAGGCCGGGAAATGCGAAAATTGTCAGAACACTGTCAAATCGTAGCGATCACACATCAGCCACAGATCGCCAGCCAGGCACACAAGCATTACCGGGTTGAAAAAACGGAAGAAGGTGAACGGACCGTGACCAAAATCACTCCCCTTTCGCCTGAAGAACACATTCGTGAAGTAGCTGCCCTGATGAGCGGAGAAAGTATCTCAGACTCTGCACTCAGCAGTGCAAGGGAGCTCATTGAGCGGGTTGGGATTCAAAACTGAATCGTCAGTCCGCCGGACGGTCCAATATCGGATTTACCTCTGCCGTAGTTAAACCATTTTTAGCACTCAGACTTCTCTTCAGTTTTCAAAAAATATAGCCATCAAATGCCATGACTCTTTCACGTTCCTACTGTTTATTGGTTCTCCTTACAGCACTAATCAGCATAGTGTCATTGCCTGGTTCACTTTCGGCGCAGGACAGAACCGGTGAGATGGTACGCGTAACCACTCAGGACGGTAACGTGTTTATCGGAGAGGTTCTCATGAAAGATGATACTACAATCACGATTAGGGTTGAAGGAGTCGGGGAAATTTCCATCGTCAAAAGCAACATACGGTCTATTCAGAATCTGGACGAAGGGGAGGTCAGGGATGGTGTCTACTGGTTTTCCAATCCTCATGGAACACGATATTTCTTTGCACCAAACGCAATCGGGCTCAAAAAGGGAGCCGGCTACTTTCAAAACACCTGGATATTTTTTAACAATGCCAATTACGGTTTCACAAACAATTTTTCGATGGGTGCCGGATTGATCCCGTTGTTTTTGTTTGGCGAAACGATCCTGCCATTCTGGATACTTCCCAAGTTTTCAGTCCCGATTTCACCTGATCAGTTTTATGTGGGTGCCGGAGCACTGGTTGGCGGCGTTATGGGAGAAGATACTGATGGAAGTTTTGGGCTACTGTACGGCAATACCACGCTGGGGGACCGAAATGGCAATGTGACACTGGGCCTCGGTTACGGGTTTGGCGGTGGAGAGTTTTCGGATTCACCTCTGATCAACATCAGCGGAATGTACAGATCCGGCAGATCCATGCAGTGGCTTGGAGAGGTGTATATCGTACCCGGTTTTGACGATGGCGGTTTTGGTATTTTTGGAGGGCGATGGGCTCCCGAGAATTTCGCCCTGGATTTTGGATTGCTGGTTCCGCTAACCGGGGGAGAACTGATTGGCATACCCTGGCTGGGAGTTACGATTCCCTTTGGAAACAAATAACCTCATTTTGCGCTGAAAATTCATTTAAAAAATGATCGATCCAAAGGACCTTATATGAAAAAAATAGCTCTTCTGTTTACAGTTTTCGTACTGAATGCCTGTGTCTCGTCAGCCCAGAAAAGTGTGCTGATTGCATATCATTCAGAAACGGGGAATACGGAACGGATGGCCCAAAGCGTTGCGGAAGGTGCGAAGTCCGTTGAGGGTGTGCAGGTTGCCTTAAAAGAGGTAGGCGATGTGAAGGAGTCAGATCTGATTACGGCAGATGCCATCATTCTGGGGAGCCCCATTTACAACGCCGCAGTATCGCCTCAAATGTCTGCTTTCATTGCCTCATGGCCATTTGAAGGGGGACCGCTGAAGAATAAGATAGGCGCTGCTTTTGTCACCAGCGGGGGAATATCGGCAGGTGAGGAGCTGGTTCAGATGAGCCTGCTTCAAAGCATGCTGGTCTTTGGGATGATTGTGGTAGGGGGGCCCGACTGGACACAGCCATTTGGCGCATCGGCCGTCACATCTGAAGAGCCGTTTAACACTCAGGCTCCGGAAGAGATCCATGCCGCTTTTCTTGAAAAAGGCCAGAAACTTGGTGAGCGGGTGGCTCAAACAGTCCTTCTTTTCGACAAATAAGAGTAGAAGCTCCTTGAACTTGATTAAAACGTGAGCCCCATTCCGATACTGATTCTCCTGAAGGAGAGATCGGTCCGTACGCGTTCTGACCACCATCCGTCAAACTCATAGGATGACTGGTCAATGTTATAACCGGCCTGTACATACCAGCCGAAGCCACGAGAGACATTGAATTCAATTCCGGCTCCGGGATTCAGCAGTAATCCACCGGTGTGCTCATCGAGGGGAAGATTTTGAGAGTCATTATGGTTGTAGACACTAAAGTTATAGCCGGCTTTCAAAAAGATGAACGGAGAAGTGTTGGCTTTCAATAGGCGATAGTTGAAATTGGCAAAAAACGGGATCAGGTTTGTCGGATCATTATAAGGGGTGATGCCAATCCCCAGACCCGCTGACAAATGTGAATTAAAATGCTTGCCATGAATGGTTGCAAATCGGAAGGTGGAATTTCCTGAACCGCTCAGAAGTTCCAGTCCGGATCGGTTCATATAGCCCGATGAGCGGTAATTGCGCCATTCGAGTGCCTTATCACTGCCCACACGGTCAATTTCGTTGAAATCGATGAGCAATTCCCTTGAGTCTGAATATCGAATGCGGATATGCATGTCCTGTTTAATTTCCAGAATCTTTCCGCGGATTACGCTCCCGTTCTTGAGATAAACGACATCTGTTTTCTTGTCACCCTGAACTTCACCCTGACCGTTTGCTGTCGTGGACAGAGTTGTAATCAGAGCCAATAAAATCAAAAGTGTTTTCAAGGGTATGTGATTTATTGTGATTAGATTAGAATGAAATTTGTCACGGACAATTGAAGAGAAAAAACAAGAGGTGCGGATAGTCTTCAGTCGATTCATCCACACCCATTTGTTATTTATTTACTGATTGCTAGATACAGCATTTGTTGGCCGGCTATTCGTTGTAAACCGGAATAAAACTCAGCTGCCTCAGATTATTGATGTCAGTGTAGTCGTATTGAACGATCCCACCCGAACCCGTTACCACAAGAACACCGTTTAACGGG
>JAWVZW010000173.1:0-5147 GCA_033721975.1 Balneolaceae bacterium | reverse complement strand
TCAGAGCAGATACGTACACTCCAGAACAATATTGACGTTTCTATGGAGCGTATTCAGATTGAGGAGACCAAAGTAGATATCGGGTCCGGATCTGAATATGATTTGCTGCAGGCCCGTACCGATCTGAATGCTGATCGGGCTGCACTGATTCGTGAAGAGAATATACTTACCGAAGCAAAAATACTGCTCAATCAACTCCTTTCGAGAGATCCCGGAACGGATTTCAATGTATCCGGTGATGTGAATGTGAATCGCTTGCTTTCAAGAGACGAGTTATATAGCAAATTGATGAGCGATAATGCAGAACTCACAATCGCAAGGATGCAGCAGGAAGTTCGCCGGCTTGAGCTCAAAGAGATTCGGGGCGAACGGTTTCCCGAAATTCTGCTCTCTTCCGGATATTCCTACAGCCGTAATCAGAACGATGGCGGCTTCTTCAGACTCAATGAAACAACCGGTTTTTCCGTGGGTCTCACCGCACGGCTAAACCTTTTCAATGGTTTTGATACCAGCCGAAGAGTGCAAAATGCTCAAATCAATAAAAAGAATGCAGAGCTGACTCTGGAGTCACAAAAGCTTGCCCTGGAGTCGGATTTTCTGGCGAGGTTTAGGGCGTATCAGAACAGCATTGCTCTGGTGGATCTGGAAGAACAAAATCTGGACAATGCAGAGGAGACGCTGGATATTGCCATAGAAAGATTCAGATTGGGTACCATCAGTTCACTTGAATTCAGGGAAGCACAGCGGACATTTGTTGCGGCGGAAAGCCGGCTTGCAAATGCAAAATATGATGCAAAAGTAGCAGAAGCTGAACTGCTAAGGCTGAGCGGAGAGATAGAGTCCATCATGAATCAGCCGGTACAGCCGTAAACAACCAAAGTTCAGGCAAGCTGTATATAACGAATCATTCAGGTCTGGTCAGGATAAGAAGAATCGATTCGGATTATTCAGAATTGAATTGCTTCACGAAAAGGCTTTAAAGTGATGTAGAGATTTCCAAAATCCCCTTACTTTACCTCTGGAATAGTCAGAGCAGTATGGAAGCGAATTTGAATTGCTCTAACTACCGGTGTTATTTCTGTGGATGGCAAACCGTATGGTTCGTCCGTCATCTTCAAATTCGATCTCATCCGACAGTTCACGAATCAAAAATATTCCCCTTCCTCCGGTGGCCAGCAGATTTTCCTCTTTCAGGGGGTCTTTAAGTGTAGACGGATCAAATCCCTCACCTTCATCGGTAACGGTGGTTGTGATTTTTTTATCATCAATCACTATTTGAACGTCAACATTTTTCGCTTCGTCATTCAGATTGCCATGTTCGATGGCATTGGTAACAGCTTCACTTAGAAGAAGCATCAGGGTTGAGGACTCCTCTTCATTAAGAGAGCTTTTAGACTGCAAATCTTCCACAAAAGAGGGAATACGTTCCGATTCCTCGAAAGTTGATTTCAACGACAGAGTGAACGACTCATTCGACATGAATAGGTTTTTTAATTTCTAAATTCTGCTTTTTTAGGCATAGATGCCCCGCATCTTCAGCGTGGTGGCAACACGGTCGATGGCATAGACATAGGCAGCCTGACGAAGCGTAATATTGTGCTCTTCGCTAACGCCATAAATGTTATCAAAGGCACTGCGCATCATTCGGTTCAGTCGCCTGTTTACCCGTTCTTCAGTCCAGAAATAACCCTGTCTGTCCTGAACCCACTCAAAGTACGAAACCGTTACGCCACCTGCATTGGCTAAAATGTCTGGAATTACCATAATTCCTTTGTCATTGAGAATTGAATCCGCATTGGCTGTTACCGGGCCGTTTGCTCCTTCCGATATGATTTTTGCCTTGATATTGGCTGCGTTGCTTCGGCCGATCTGATCCTCTTTTGCAGCCGGTATAAGCACATCACATTCCAGTTCCAAAAGCTCGCTGTTGCTAATCGGTTCTGCCCTCGGATATCCTTCCAGTGAGTTATTGTTGGTTTTAATGTAGTTCATCATCTCCGGAATATCGAGGCCATTCTGATTATAATATCCTCCGGAAATGTCACTGACTGCAATAATTTTAGCTCCTTGCTGGTACATCAGGTCAGCGGATACGGATCCAACATTCCCAAAACCCTGCACCACAACTGAAGCCTTATTTGGCATCAATCCGATTTTACCAAGTGCGGCGAGCGTTACCGTTACCACACCGCGGCCGGTGGCTTCTTTTCGGCCCTGTGATCCGCCAAGAATAATCGGTTTGCCGGTTACAACTGCTGTCTCCGTTTTCAATGAGTTCATGCTGTAGGTATCCATGATCCATGCCATGATCTGCTCATTAGTGTTCATGTCGGGAGCAGGAATATCCCTGTCGGGGCCAAACACTTCCAGCAGATTGGCTGTATATCGCCGGGTCAGCCTTTCCAGTTCCGACATGGAGAGTTGCTTAGGATCACATCGAACACCCCCTTTGGCACCTCCGAATGGCACATTCACAACGGCACATTTCCACGTCATCCAGGAGGCCAGGGCTTTTACTTCATCGAGGGATACATCCGGCGCATAGCGTACTCCGCCTTTTGAGGGTCCCAGTACATTGTCATGAATGACCCTGTATCCTTCAAATACCTCTATTCGCCCGTCATCCATCACAACGGGTATGGAGACGATCACCTGCTTGAAAGGACTGGCCAGATACTGAAACATGCCTTCATCCAGATTCAGAATTTCAGCAGCGTTTCTGAACCTTTCCATCATGGATTCGAAAGGAGACTCTTTATCGAGTTTGGGGCCTGGTTCTTTATAGAAATTGGATACCGGACTATCTTTTCGTGATGACATATTTGAGTGCCGTGGAAGCGCTTGTTCGGGTTGTATGGAAGGTTTTTTCGGGTAGTTGATAGAGTCAAAAATACAGGCTTTTTTCCCAAGGAAAAATTCTTTTTTAAACGGCTAATTGGAGCAGGTAATATTCTGTTAACATGAATTTTTTAGTTTGAGAGTTTATGCCGTTTTTTATTGGTTGATTTGAAATAGCATGTCCAAACCAAAGAGTAATAAAATTAAATCTTCCGGGAATAAGGAGAGTTTTTTAAAGGGGTTGTTTCCGGAGAACCTGAGAAGCCTGATACATAGCGAACGCCGGTTTCTGGTTCTCATCGGCCTGTTTTTTATTGTTGCAGGTGCTACCTATCAAACGCCGCACATTGCCATGTGGGTGGGCTTTTTCTTTGCAGCCTATTCAGCCATTGCCAATGACAGTATCCAGACGATCGGGACTTTTCTGGCATCAAATGCAAAGACCAAATGGTGGATCCTCTGGCTGTTTATCGGCGGGATATTTGTTGTAACCGTGAGCTACAGCTGGATTACCTATAACGGGGATGTAAGCTATCAGCGCCTCACATCAAAAGGGTTCAGCGAGGCGCCTGAGGATTTCAAATTTTTGCAGATCGCTGCACCTCTTTTTCTTCTGATTATTACCCGCCTGAGAATGCCGGTGTCCACCACATTTCTTCTGCTAAGTGCGTTTGCAACCACACCGGAAGGGATCGTCCAGATGCTCGGTAAAAGTGTGTCGGGTTACCTGGTAGCTTTTATTGTGGCTCTCCTGGTATGGCTGTCATTAAACAGGCTGATGAATAAATGGTTCACCGGTGTTCCTCATCCAGTCTGGAGGCCGCTGCAATGGGTCATCAGTGGGGCTCTATGGGCTGTGTGGCTGATGCAGGATGCGGCCAATATCGCTGTGTATCTGCCCCGGTCCCTGTCGGTAAATGAATTTTTGTTATTTGCCGGATTCGTATTCTTTGGGCTGGGTATACTATTTTACCTGAGAGGAGACAAGATTCAGCGAATTGTAACAGAAAAATCGGATGTAGCCGACGTACGATCGGCAACGATAATAGACGGAGTTTATGCCGTCATTTTATGGTACTTCAAAAGCATCAGCGTAGTGCCGATGAGTACAACGTGGGTTTTTATCGGACTGCTTGCCGGGCGTGAAATATCCATGAGTGTAACCGATAGCAGGGGGAAGGGAAAGCCGTTTCGTTACACAATCAGATTAATAGCAAAAGATCTCGCATATGCCGTGATCGGTCTGATAATTTCAATCATTCTCGCAATAGCCATCAATCCGGTAATTCTGGACGAACTTTTTCGCATGATATCAGGTTGAATTTTTTGCTAAAAAAATTCATACTAAATGGTCCTCGTTCTGCATTTAATAATAGGCAGAACGAATAGCTAGATGTAAAAACCCCATTTATAATGAAAACCGATGTTCTTGTTTTAAATCAGGACTATCAGCCCCTGAGCGTTTGTTCGGTTCAGAGATCGGTGAAACTGGTGTTTCTGGACAAGGCAGAGCTCCTGCATGACAATCCGGACAGGGTGCTGAGAACTGTAAACAAGGAGTATTCCTACCCGTCGGTTATACGATTAAGAAAATATATTCGGATTCCGTATGCCCGGATCTCACTTTCCAGGCGGAATATTATGAAACGGGATATGCAGACTTGCCAGTATTGCGGCATCAAATCAGATCTTACACTGGATCATGTGATGCCGAAAAGCAGGGGCGGCAAAGATACCTGGGAGAACCTGATCACCGCTTGCAACACCTGTAATGTGAAAAAAGGGAACCGGACTCCCGATGAAGCGGGCATGCCATTGCGGAAAAAACCATACAGGCCCGTTCACGTCACATTTTTCCGTCATCTGATGAATGGCGTTCAGGAGCACTGGAAGCCGTATTTGTATATGTAGGGAGTTTAAGGGGAGACGTCAGACGTCAGATGTCAGACGTGAGACGGGGCGAGGATATGCGATTGGAGATGTGCGATTTTAGATCTCAGGAGAAGAATAAAAATTCCCTGATCGTCTGTGTCGTCGATGGACTTTAAAAAAATCCTTATTCATTTTCCCTGCTTGAACCTTGAACCTTGAACCTTGAACCTTGCGGCGTGCTGTTCGCAGTCCCGGCCTCTCGCGAAACCTTAAACCGCCAGATTAAGATTCACAAGATTTACATAGAAGTTCCGTATTTTATGAGGCTGTAGATTTTATCTAATCAAATATTGATATGAGTACAAAAGGACGTGTTCTGGTTGCTATGAGCGGAGGAGTTGATTCATCCGTTGCAGCGGTTATGCTGAAGGAGCAGG